>NZ_JBFALC010000050.1:48160-77209 GCF_040656035.1 Streptomyces sp. NPDC050211 | reverse complement strand
GCCCCCTGGCGGGGTTGAAGGGGCGGAGCCCCTGGGGGATGGGACGGGTAGGGGCGGCGGGGGCGAAACCATACGTAGGCTTCACCGCGTGAACGCAAATCCCACCTTCGCCCCCGCCACCGGCATCGGCTCCATGCCCGGCACCGACGCCCGCGAGGCCGTCAAGACCGTCACCGGGAGCTTCGAAGACTTCCCGTTCCTGCCGGAGCTGCCCGCCCGCGGCCCCGGCGCCGACATGATCGGCCGTACCGCCGGGCTGCTCGTCGAGGTGTACGCGCGCGTGGAGCCCAGCGGCTGGCGGATCGGGGACCGGCCGGGGCGGGACACCAAGCGGGCCCGGTCCTGGCTCGGCCAAGACCTCGACGCCCTGGAGGAGTTCACGCAGGGGTACGAAGGGCAGCTGAAGGTACAGGCCGTCGGCCCCTGGACGCTGGCCGCCGCACTGGAGCTGAAGAACGGCGAGTCCGCACTGTCCGACGCGGGTGCCTGCCGCGACCTCACCGGCTCGCTCGCCGAGGGACTGCGGGAGCATCTCGCGGAGGTCCAGCGGCGCGTACCCGGCGCCCAAGTCGTCCTCCAGCTAGATGAACCCTCCCTCACCGCCGTACTGCGCGGCCACGTGAAGACCGCCAGCGGATACCGCACCCACCGGGCCGTCGACCGGCAGGTCGTCGAGGCCATGCTCCGCGAGGTCGCCGGGGTTCACGCGGGCGGGCCGGTCGTGGTGCACTCGTGCGCACCGGACGTCCCGTTCGCCCTGCTGCGCCGGGCGGGCATGACCGCGATCTCCTTCGACTTCTCCCTCCTCACCGAGCGTGATGACGACGCGATCGGTGAAGCGGTGGAAGGGGGCACCCGGCTCTTCGCCGGTGTCGTCCCGGGCACGGACGGCCCATTGTCAGACCCTGCCGGTAGCGTCATGGGTGTCAGGACGCTCTGGCGCAGGCTGGGGCTGTCTCCCGCGCTTCTCGCGGAGGCGGTCACGGTCACGCCGTCGTGCGGACTCGCGGGGGCTTCCCCCGACTACGCACGCAAGGCCCTCGCCCACTGCGTCCAGGCGGCGAGATCCCTCGCGGACAACCCAGAGTAACGGGAGGACAACACGGTGGCCGGCGACAAGCAAGCGGAGACGGCGGTGCCCGCCGAGGCACGGGAGCAGCACGCGCAACTCGCTGAGCAGATCGAGGAGCACCGCTTCCGGTACTACGTGAAGGACGCTCCCGTCATCAGCGACGCGGAGTTCGACCAGCTGATGCGCACCCTGGAGGCGCTGGAGGAAGAGCATCCCGAGCTGCGGACACCGGACTCGCCGACCCAGAAGGTCGCCGTCGAGTACGAGACCGACCTCGCCGAGGTCGAGCACCGCGAACGCATGCTCTCCCTCGACAACGTCTTCGACGACGAGGGCCTCGCAGCCTGGGCCGACCGCGTCGCCAAGGACGTCGGCACACCCGACTACCACCTGCTGTGCGAGCTCAAGGTCGACGGCCTCGCGGTGAACCTGACCTATGAGGACGGCCGGCTCACCCGCGCCGCCACCCGCGGCACCGGACGGATCGGCGAGGACATCACGCCGAACGTCAAGACGATCGCGGAGATCCCGCACCGGCTGAGCGGAGACCGCGTCCCCCGGCTCGTCGAGATCCGCGGTGAGGTCTACTTCCCGATGGAGGCCTTCCAGGACCTCAACGCACGCCGAGTGGCCGCCGGTGAGAAGCCGTACGCCAACCCCCGCAACTCCGCCTCGGGTTCGCTGCGCCAGAAGGACCCCAAGGTCACGGCCACCCTGCCGCTCCACATGGTGGTCCACGGCATCGGCGCCCTGGAGGGCTTCGACGGCCTCACCCGCCTCTCCCAGGCGTACGACCTGCTGAAGACCTGGGGCCTGCCCACCTCCACGCACAACAAGGTGGTCGACGGCCTGGACGGCGTAAGGGAGTTCATCGCCCACTACGGCGAGAACCGCCACTCCGTGGCGCACGAGATCGACGGCGTGGTCGTCAAGCTCGACGAGATCCCGCTCCAGGGCCGGCTCGGCTCCACCTCCCGTGCGCCGCGCTGGGCGATCGCGTACAAGTACGCGCCGGAAGAGGTCAACACCAAGCTCATCAACATCCGCGTGGGCGTGGGCCGTACGGGCCGGGTCACGCCGTACGCCCAGGTCGAACCGGTGACGGTGGCGGGCTCGGAGGTCGAGTTCGCCACCCTGCACAACCAGGACGTCGTCAAGGCCAAGGGCGTTCTCATCGGTGACACGGTGGTGCTGCGCAAGGCCGGTGACGTCATCCCGGAGATCCTCGGACCGGTCGCCGACCTGCGGGACGGCAGCGAGCGCGAGTTCGAGATGCCGGCCGAGTGCCCCGAGTGCGGTACGGCACTGCGGCCGATGAAGGAGGGCGACGTCGACCTGCGCTGCCCGAACGCCCGCACCTGCCCCGCCCAGCTGCGTGAGCGCCTGTTCTACCTCGCCGGCCGCAAGGCGCTGGACGTCGAGCACTTCGGCTATGTCGCCGCCGCCGCGCTCACCAAGCCGCTGGAGCCCGCCGAGCCGCCGCTCGGCGACGAGGGCGACCTGTTCGACCTCACCATCGAGCAGCTGCTGCCCATCAAGGCGTACGTCCTCGACCAGGACAGCGGTCTGCCCAAGCGCGATCCGAAGACCGGCGAGGAGAAGATCGCCACGGTCTTCGCCAACCAGCAGGGCGAGCCGAAGAAGAACGCGACCGCGATGCTGGAGAACATCGCGGCGGCCAAGCAGCGCCCGCTCGCCCGTATCCTCACCGGCCTGTCGATCCGTCATGTCGGGCCGGTCGCCGCCGAGGCGCTGGCCCGCAACTTCCGCTCGATCGACCGCATCGAGCAGGCCACGGAGGAGGAGCTGGCGAACACCGACGGCGTCGGCTCGATCATCGCCGCCTCCCTCAAGGAATGGTTCGCCGAGGAATGGCACCAAGAGATCATCCGTAAGTGGAGGGCGGCAGGTGTCCGTATGGAGGAAGAGGGCGCCGGCGAGGACGAGGGCCCGCGTCCGCTGGAAGGACTCACCGTCGTCGTCACCGGAACGCTCGAGCACTTCACCCGGGACGGAGCCAAGGAAGCGCTTCAGGTCCGGGGAGCCAAAGTGACCGGTTCTGTTTCGAAGAAGACGTCTTTCGTCGTTGTGGGTGACAATCCTGGTTCGAAGTACGACAAGGCGATGCAGCTGAAGGTGCCGGTTCTGAACGAGGACGGATTCAACGTCCTGCTGGAACAAGGGCCGGACGCAGCCGCCGAAGTCGCCCTCCCGGCAGAGGAGTAGCGGTTGAAGGCCACCCGATCGGCGCATACCAGATGCATACGGGTGGCCGGGGCGCAATCGGGCAACCGTCGACGACCGCTGCCCGTGGAAGCCTTCTGCGGCCTACTGTTGAGGGGTGCGCCTGCCGTGCCCAGCTGCGGTTGGGGCATCCCCTTGCTCAGAGAGGGCCTTGACGGGCGAGGGGAAGGGTTTTCTGACGCGGCGCCGCTGAGGGATGTCCGGCACCGGGCCGCGTGGCGTGGGCACCGCCGGCTGTGAGAGGGACGGGAATGGAACCGACCGAGAGCGCCGCCCCATACTCGCGGCTGCGCCTGCGCCGGGTCACCGACGCATGGCAGGCGAGCCGATGGGGCGGGCGGTCCGGGGGGCGTCCGGGCACAGGGGAGCGCACCGCCGGGCAGCGTCCCGCGGCCGACGCGAAGAACACCGCACAGCTCACCGCCGACCGGTCGCAGAGCGCACTTGCGGACACCGACGCGGAACGGCACACAGCCTGGCCCGCACTGCCCGCCGCCGTCATGGCGGCGGCCGGATTCGTCCTCGGCGGCGGCTTCTTCCGCGCGTTCACCCTGGACCACGCCCTCTTCCCGTCCGGCGCCGTCGGCTGGTCGCTCGCCGTGCTGACCGGCATCATCGTCGGCCACCTGGTCGCCCTCGGCCGCGCCCGCTGGTGGGGCGGCACCGGCTCCGGCGCCGCCCTCACCCTCGCCGTCCTGATGCTGTACGGCTGGGTGCCCGCCGGAATGGTCAGCCTCACCGTCGTCGTCCTGGTCGGCGTGGCCCGCCGCAACCGCTGGCGCCAGGGCCTGCTGCACGGCGCGGTGGACATCCTCGGCATCGGCGCCGGCGCCCTGGTCCTGGCCGCGTTCGGCCGGGTGCCGTCCGTCGAGACCCCCTGGAACCCCGACACCTGGACCTTCTACACCGCCCCCGAAGTCATCCTCGTCGCGGTCGCCTACCTCGCGGTCACCCGCACCCTGCTCTGGTATCTGCACGCCCCGCGCACCGGCGGCCTGCCCACGGTCGCCCGCACCGCCCTGGTCAGACAGGGCCTGGTCACGGTCGCGCTGCTCGGCATCGCACCGCTGGTGTGTGTCGTGGCCGTGGCCAAGCCGGTGCTGCTGCCGCTGTTCTCGATCCCGCTCATCGCCCTGGACTTCACCCTGTGGATAGCCCGGGCCCGCGCCGAGGAGCAGCTGCGCGACCCGCTCACCGGGCTGCCCAACCGGCAGTGGCTGCTCGAGCGCATCTGGACCGCGCTGGACGACGCCGAGCGCATCGGCGCACGGTCCGCCCTGATGCTGATCGACCTCGACCGCTTCCGGTCGGTCAATGACACGCTCGGTCATCTCGCCGGTGACCGGCTGCTGTTGCAGATAGCCGACCGGCTTCGGGTGGCGCTGCCGCGCGGGGCGGAGGCCGCGCGGCTCGGCGGGGACGAGTTCGCCGTATTACTGCCGGTCGCCGACTCCACCACGTCCGCGACCCGTATCGCCCGGGCCCTGGTCGCCGCGCTCAGCTCACCGCTCGACCTCGACGGACTCACCCTCGTCCTGGAGGCCAGCGCCGGAGTGGCCGTCTTCCCCGACCACGCCCTCGACGCGGAGGGTCTGCTGCGCCGGGCGGACGTGGCGATGTACCAGGCGAAGCGGGACCGTACGGGCGTGGAGGTCTACGAGTCCAAGCGGGACTCCAACACCCCGGACCGCCTTGGCCTGCTGGGCGATCTGCGGCGCGCGCTCGACGCGCACGAGGTGGAGCTGCACTACCAGCCCAAGGTCCGCTTCGACGGACAGGTCGCCGGTCTCGAGGCGCTGGTCCGCTGGGTGCACCCCGAGCGCGGGAAGGTGCCGCCGGACGAGTTCATAGCGATCGCCGAGTCGTCCGGGCTGATGCCGCATCTGACGGAGTACGTGCTGGACACGGCGCTTGCGCAGGTCGCGCGGTGGCGGGCGCAGGGGCTGTTTGTGCCGGTCGCGGTGAACGTGTCCCCGCGCGATGTTCACACCCCGGGGTTCGCGGGTTCGGTGGCCGCGCGGCTCGCCCGGCACGGCGTCCCGGCGGGCTCGCTCCAGCTGGAGATAACGGAGCATGTGCTCCTGGAGGATCCGCAGCGGGCCGCCGACACCCTCGCCGGGCTGACCGGGCACGGCGTGAAGATGTCGCTGGACGACTTCGGCACCGGGTACTCGTCGCTGGTGCATCTGCGGCGGCTGCCGGTGAGCGAGCTGAAGATCGACCGTTCCTTCGTCGCCCGGCTGGCCGTCGATGCCGAGGACGCGGAGATCGTGCGGTGCACGGTGGATCTCGCTCACTCGCTGGGGCTGCTTGTGGTGGCGGAGGGCGTCGAGGACGACGAGACGTGGGAGCGGCTGCGGGATCTGCGCTGTGACGCTGTGCAGGGGTGGTTGGTCGCGGCGGCCATGCCGGCGGAGGAGACGACGGCGTGGTTGCGGGCGCGGGGGTCGCGGGGGTGGCAGCGGCCACGCGCGGCGTTGCCTGCGGCCGACTAGGTTTTCTGTCGCCGGGCCGCCGTGGGGGTTTTCGTCGTTGGCGGCTGCGGGTTCGTTGTGGCTTGTCGCGCAGTTCCCCGCGCCCCTGACGGGGCGCTGTCGAAACCGTTTCACTGGCATGGGCCCCCGCCCCATAGGATTGGCCCCAAACCACACGCACTCACCCCAGAGGATCGCTGCATGCCTGGCATCACGCGCGAGGAGGTCGCCCACCTCGCACGGCTGGCGCGTCTGGAGCTGAAGCCCGAAGAGCTCGAGCACTTCGCGGGACAGCTGGACGACATCATCGGCGCGGTCGCACGCGTCAGTGAGGTCGCCGACCAAGACGTACCGCCGACCTCGCACCCGCTCCCGCTGACGAACGTCATGCGGGCGGACGAGGTCCGTCCGTCGCTCACCCCCGAGCAGGCGCTCTCCGGCGCCCCGGCCCAGGAGCAGCAGCGTTTCAAGGTGCCGCAGATCCTGGGGGAGGACTAACACCACCATGACGGACAACAGCATCATCAAGCTCACCGCCGCCGAGACCGCCGCGAAGATCGCCTCCGGTGAGCTCACCGCGGTGCAGGTCACCGAGGCCCACCTGGCCCGTATCGAGGCCGTCGACGAGAAGGTGCACGCCTTCCTGCATGTCGACCGCGAAGGCGCGCTGGCCCAGGCCCGCGCCGTCGACGAGAAGCGGGCCAAGGGCGAGAAGCTCGGGCCCCTCGCCGGCGTCCCCCTCGCACTGAAGGACATCTTCACCACCCAGGGCATCCCGACCACCGTCGGCTCGAAGATCCTCGAGGGCTGGATCCCGCCGTACGACGCGACGCTCACCAAGCGGCTGAAGGCCGCCGACGTCGTCATCCTCGGCAAGACCAACATGGACGAGTTCGCCATGGGGTCGAGCACCGAGAACAGCGCCTACGGGCCTACCGGGAACCCCTGGGACCTCACCAAGATCCCCGGCGGATCGGGTGGCGGTTCCTCTGCCGCGCTGGCCGCGCACATGGCCCCCCTCGCCATCGGCACCGACACCGGCGGCTCCATCCGCCAGCCGGCCTCCGTCACCGGCACGGTCGGTGTGAAGCCGACGTACGGGGCGGTCTCCCGCTACGGCATGGTCGCGTTCTCGTCCTCCCTCGACCAGGGCGGGCCCTGTGCCCGTACGGTCCTGGACGCGGCGCTGCTGCACGAGGTCATCGCCGGGCACGACCCGATGGACTCCACGTCGATCGACGCCCCGGTCCCGCCGGTCGTCGAGGCCGCCCGCAACGGCAGCGTCGCAGGCATGCGCGTCGGCGTCGTCAAGCAGTTCCGCGGTGAGGGCTACCAGGCCGGTGTCATCCAGCGCTTCGACGAGTCAGTGGCGCTGCTCAAGGAGCTGGGCGCCGAGATCGTAGAGCTGGACTGCCCGTCCTTCGACCTGGCGCTCTCGGCGTACTACCTGATCGCGCCCTCCGAGTGCTCCTCCAACCTCGCCCGTTTCGACGGACTGCGCTACGGCCTGCGGACCGGCGACGACGGCACGCACTCCGCCGAGGAGGTCACCTCGCTCACCCGTGAGGCGGGCTTCGGTCCCGAGGTGAAGCGCCGGATCATGCTGGGGACGTACGCGCTGTCGAGCGGCTACTACGACGCGTACTACGGCAGCGCCCAGAAGGTCCGTACGCTCATCACGCGCGACTTCGAGAAGGCCTTCGAGCAGGTCGACGTGATCGTCTCGCCGACCACGCCGACCACCGCCTTCCCGATCGGCGAGCGTGCCGACGACCCGATGGCGATGTACCTCGCGGACCTGTGCACCATCCCGACCAACCTGGCGGGCAACGCGGCCATGTCGCTGCCCTGCGGTCTCGCGCCGGAGGACAACCTCCCGGTCGGCCTGCAGATCATCGCCCCGGCGCTGCAGGACGACCGCCTGTACAAGGTGGGGGCAGCCGTCGAGGCCGCCTTCGTGGAAAAGTGGGGGCACCCGCTTCTGGAGGAGGCACCGTCGCTGTGAGCAAGCTGTCCAAGGCCAAGGACTTCAAGAAGTCCAAGTCCGGTACGTACCTGTCGATGGCCACCACCGCGTTCGGCGCGATCGGTGTCGCCAAGCAGATCAAGAAGGCGCGCGCCGAGCAGGACACGCTGCGGCTGATCGACGCCACCGTCTCCGCGGTCGCGGTCGTCACCGGCCTCGCCATCCTGTACCGCGAACTGAAGCGGCTGGGCGACGACGACGTCCTGCTGGGCTGAGAGGGAAGTTTCACCGTGACCACCACGACCGACCTGGTGTCGTACGAGGACGCGCTGGCGTCGTACGACCCCGTCATGGGCCTCGAGGTCCATGTCGAACTCGGCACCAAGACCAAGATGTTCTGCGGCTGTTCGACCACGCTCGGCGCGGACCCGAACACCCAGACCTGCCCGGTCTGCCTCGGCATGCCCGGCGCGCTCCCGGTCGTCAACGCGACCGGCGTCGAGTCCGCGATCAAGATCGGTCTCGCGCTGAACTGCGAGATCGCCGAGTGGTGCCGTTTCGCCCGGAAGAACTACTTCTATCCGGACATGCCGAAGAACTTCCAGACCTCCCAGTACGACGAGCCGATCGCCTTCAACGGCTATCTCGACGTGCAGTTGGAGGACGGCGAGACCTTCCGCGTGGAGATCGAGCGCGCCCACATGGAGGAGGACACCGGCAAGTCGCTGCACGTCGGCGGCGCGACGGGCCGTATCCACGGCGCCTCGCACTCGCTCCTCGACTACAACCGCGCCGGCATCCCGCTCATCGAGATCGTCACCAAGCCGATCGAGGGTGCGGGCGAGCGCGCTCCCGAGGTGGCGAAGGCGTACGTCCGTGAGCTGCGCGAACTCATCAAGGCGCTCGGTGTGTCGGAAGCCCGCATGGAGATGGGGCAGATGCGCTGCGACGTGAACCTGTCGCTGCGCCCGAACGGCACCGAGAAGTTCGGCACGCGCAGCGAGACGAAGAACGTCAACTCGCTGCGTTCCGTGGAGCGCGCGGCCCGCTACGAGATCCAGCGGCACGCGGCCGTCCTCAGCGGCGGCGGCACGATCATCCAGGAGACCCGGCACTTCCACGAGGACACCGGGTCGACGACCTCGGGCCGCGTGAAGGAAGAGGCCGAGGACTACCGGTACTTCCCGGAGCCCGACCTCGTACCGGTCGCCCCGACCCGCGAGTGGGTCGAGGAGATCCGCGCCGGGCTGCCCGAGCTGCCGCTGGTGCGCCGCAACCGGCTCCGCGAGGAGTGGGGCATCTCGGCCACCGAGATGCAGGCGATCCTCAACGCCGGTGCGCTGGAAGCGATCGTCGCCACGATCGACGCCGGTGCCGACGCCGCCTCCGCCCGCAAGTGGTGGATGGGCGAACTCGCGCGCAGCGCCAACGAGTCCGGCACCTCGCTGGACGAGCTGGCCATCACGCCGGTGCAGGTCGCGCGGGTCGCCGAGCTGGTCTCGAAGGGCGACCTGAACGACAAGCTGGCCCGCCAGGTCATCGAGGGCGTCCTCGCGGGCGAAGGCACCCCGGACGAGGTCGTCGACAAGCGCGGTCTGAAGGTCGTCTCCGACGAGGGCGCGCTCGGCCAGGCCGTCGACGACGCCATCGCCGGCAACCCCGGCATCGCGGACAAGATCCGCGGCGGCAAGGTGGCCGCGGCCGGCGCCCTGGTCGGCGCGGTCATGAAGGCGACCCGGGGGCAGGCGGACGCGGCTCGCGTCAAGGAGCTGATCCTGGAGAAGCTGGGCGTCAGCGAGGGCTGAGCCCATACGCGTGGTACGGCCCCGGAGGCAGGTCCTCCGGGGCCGTTGCCTTACCTACTGCGGTTACCTACGCGCGGCGCCCTACGAGCCGTACGAAGCCCAGCGCGCGGCCCTCGTCCACCCGCACCGTCTCGCCGACCCGGCGGGCCATCGTGCGATGGAACTCCTCGGGGCTCTCCTCGGCGATCACGTCGCACCACAGCAGCCAGTCCCGCCAGCCGTCGTCCAGCCAGTCGGCCGCCTCCACCTCGACGGCGCCAGAGCGTGTCCAGTGCCGTCGCCACCAGTCGGCGGTGTGGAAGCACCAGAAGTCGGGCTCCCAGTAGGGCTTGAGATGCGCCGGAGGCTCGGTGCCCTCCGGCTCCTCCCGCAGTGCGGGCACGACGACACCGATCCGCCCGCCGGGCTTCAACAGCCGTGCCAGGGTGGGCAGATACAGATCATTCGTGCCGAAGTACTGATACGCGTCGATGCTCACGATCGCGTCGAAGCTGCCCTCGGCGAACGGCAGGTCGTGCGCCTCGACGCGCATGGGCAGCACACGGTCGGCGAAACCGGCCTCGGCGATCCGCCGGGCGTTGTCGTCGGGGTCGATCCACAGGTCGGCGGCGGTGACCTGGGTGTCGTACTCCCTGGCCAGGAAGACCGAGGTCATGGCCCGGCCGCAGCCGAGATCGAGGACACGGGCGCAGGGGCGGAGGGTGTCCAGGCCGAGGGCGGGGGCCAGCCACTCCAGCAGCCACAGCGCGTTCGGGCCCATCTGGTTCTCGATGACCCAGCGGGCGTCGTAGCTGTTGCTGCGCGGGTAGCGGGCGTGGGTCAGCCGCTGGGTGAGGTCCTCATCCGAGGGCCCCATCGTCGGCGGGGTGATGTCTGGCATCGGTGAACGGGCTCCTTGAGTCCTGGGAAGCGGAGAGGGATACGGAGGAGCTCGGTCGGACGCTCAAACAATGCACCTGCTTCGGCCGGCGGCGAGGTGCCGCGATTAGGGCGGACCTTCGGAAGCTAACAGCCGCGTCCAGCGCCCCGCACCCGGTTTCTCAGCGGGAGGCGCTACGCTCGCCCGCCATGAACGGAAGCGGTGAATCCGAGACCCCCGAGGAGTCCGAGCGGGAGGTGCGACGGGCCCGCTGGACGGCGGCCGGGACCGGGGTGCTGCTCGCCCTCGCCGGTCTGGCCGCGTCGGCGCTCCGGGCCGGCGGCTCCGCGCCGACGGTCGTTCCGGCGGCGTACGCCTTCGGTGCGCTGGTGTGCGCGCTCGCGTCGGTCCTGGGGTCCCGGGGGCGTACCCGAAGGGCGCTGTGGCTGCTGATCATCGGGGCGATGGTGATGGCGCTGGGCGACCAGTTCGACTGAGGTGACAGAGTGACCGTTACTGTCCTGTGATCTGTCTCCCACTCCTGTGAATAAGCCCACGAACGCGATAAACGATCACTTCCGCCTGCAAGAGTGGTCCCCGCATTGCTCATACGTTCTTTGCGGGCCGTTCACGTTCTGAACGACTGTTCCCGGTCAAAGATCCACAAATCGTCACCCCTGGGAGCACGTTCGTGGCAGCCCTTGCACGGTGGTGTGTCCAACGCCGCCTCGTCGCCGTTCTGCTGTGGCTCCTCGCCTTCGGCGGGGTGACCGCGGGCGCCGCCGTCGCCGGCGCCGCGTACTCGAACGACTACGAGGCCCCGGGCACCGAGTCCGGGCGGGCCACCCAGCTGCTGCAGGACGGCTTCCCCGTGCTCGGCGGTGACAGTGACACCGTTGTCTGGCACACCGCGTCCGGCACCGTCCGCGCCGCCGACGTCGAACAGACCATGACCCGCACCCTGAACGAGATCGCGGAACTGCCCGGCGTGGCCACCGTGATCAGCCCGTACGGCGGCCAGGGCGCGGCGCAGATCAGCGGCAACGGACGTACGGCCTACGCGACCGTCACCTTCGACGACCGGGCCGAGTCCATCGACAGGTCCGAGGCGCAGGCCGTCGTCGACACCGCCGAGTCCGCGCGGTCCGACGGGCTTCAGGTGGAGCTGGGCGGCAGTGCCATCGCGCTGACCGAGTCGTCCGGCGGGCACCTCGCGGAGATCGTCGGGGTGGCGGTCGCCGCGGTCGTGCTGTTCCTCGCCTTCGGCTCGCTCGCCGCCTCGCTGCTGCCCATCGCCACCGCGCTGGTGAGCGTCGGCACGGCGTACGCCGGGATCGTTCTCCTCGGGCATGTCATGACCGTGGCCGACTTCGCGCCCATGCTCGGCATGCTCATCGGGCTGGGCGTCGGCATCGACTACGCGCTGTTCATCGTGACCCGGCACCGCCGCGGCCTGAAACGCGGGCTGTCCGTCACCGAGTCGGTCACGAGCGCCGTCGCGACGACCGGACGTGCGGTGGTCTTCGCGGGCGCCACGGTGTGCATCGCCCTGCTGGGCATGCTGATCCTGCGGCTGAACTTCCTCAACGGCGTCGCGATCGCCGCCTCGTTGACGGTGGTCCTCACGGTCGCCGCCGCCGTGACCCTGCTGCCTGCCCTGCTGTCCTTCATCGGCACCCGGGCGCTCAGCCGCCGTGAGCGCCGCAGGCTCGCCGAGCACGGTCCCGAGCCCGAGCTGCCGACCGGGTTCGCGGCCCGCTGGTCGGCCTTCGTGGAACGGCACCCCAAGAAGCTCGGCGCGGTCGCCCTCGCCGTGATCACGCTGCTGGCCCTGCCCACACTCGGGCTCCGCCTGGGCACCTCCGACCAGGGCAACAACCCCGAGACGACGACCACCAGGCAGGCGTACGACCTGCTCGCGGACGGTTTCGGACCCGGTGTCAACGGGCCGCTGACCCTCGTCACCGCCGTCGACGGAGCCGAGGACAAGCTCGCCCTCGACAACCTCGACGCCACCCTCCGCACCACCGAGGGCGTCGCGTCGGTGACGCCGGTGACCTACAGCTCCGGCGGCCACACCGCGTATCTGACCGTCGTGCCGGAGTCCTCGCCGCAGTCGCAGACGACCAGCGCCCTCGTCGACCGGCTGCGCACCGAGGTGCTGCCGCGTGCCGAGACGGGCACCTCGCTGGATGTGCACGTCGGCGGGGTGACGGCGGCCTACGACGACTTCGCCGAGGTCATCGTCGGCAAGCTGCCGCTGTTCGTGGGCGTCGTCGTCGGCCTCGGGTGTCTGCTGCTCCTGCTCGCCTTCCGGTCCGTCGGCATCCCGCTGAAGGCCGCCGCGATGAACGTGGCCGCCGTCGCCGCCGCGTTCGGTGTGGTCGTCGCGATCTTCCAGTGGGGGTGGGGGAGCGAGCTGCTGGGGCTGGGGCGAGCGGGACCGATCGAGCCGTTCCTGCCGGTCATCATGGTGTCGGTGCTGTTCGGCCTCTCCATGGACTACCAGGTCTTCCTCGTCAGCCGGATGTACGAGGAGTGGCTGGAGACCGGCGACAACCGGCGGGCCGTCCGCATCGGCCTCGCAGAGACCAGCCGGGTGATCAACTCCGCCGCCGTCATCATGATCTCGGTCTTCCTCGCCTTCGTGCTCAGCGGCGACCGCGTGATCGCCATGTTCGGCATCGCGCTGGCCGCCGCGGTCGCCCTCGACGCCTTCGTCCTGCGTACGTTGCTGGTGCCCGCCCTCATGCACCTGCTCGGCGGCGCCAACTGGTGGCTGCCGCGCCCGCTGGAGAAGTACCTCCCGCGCATCAGCATCGAGCCGCCCGAGTCCCGCGCCGCCCATGAGAGGCTCGCCGGCGTCGACGTCGTGGAGCAGCTGGAGAAGGAGCGGGATCAGGATGTACGCGATATCCCTGGGTGACGACGCTGAACTGCGGCCCCTGGAGCCCTGGCACGCCGAGGAGTTCCTGGCCCACCTGGAGCGCGGGCGGGAGTTCATCAACCAGTACGTCCCCTTCGGCTCCAAGGCCACGGACGTGCCGTCCGCCCGGCAGACGCTCCAGCGGTACGCCGACATGCGTGCCGCCGACACCGGTTCCCTGCACGGCATCTGGCTGGACGGCAAGCTCGTGGGCGGGGTGCTCTTCCTGAACTTCGACGCCGAGCACGGCAACGGCGAGGTCGGCTGCTGGCTGGAGCCCGCCGGCACGGGCCGCGGGCTCGTCACGCGCGCGATGCGGGTCCTCATCGACTTCGCCGTCGAGCAGCGCGGCATCCACCGGATCGAATGGGTGGCGGCCGCGGGCAACACGGCCAGCCTGAACGTGGCCCGGCGGCTCGGAATGACCCGCGACGGTACACGGCGGGAGGCGCACCCCTATCGTGGCGTACGGCACGACCTGGAGGTGTGGTCGATCCTCGCCCCCGAATGGCGTGAAGCACGCGCGCGTGCCGCTGACAGCGATCATTAAGAGACTTCTCAGACAGGATCCGTACGGTGCGCAGCATGGGAACCAAGACAGACGACGAAACCGGTGTCGAGAAGGGCACCGAGGCCACGACCGACGAGGAGAAGGTGGACGTCACCAAGGCCGACGAAGCGACCGGGACCGAGGCCGAGGGCGCGGCCGAGCCGTCCGACATCGAGTCCGCCGAGGACGAGGACGGTGACGAGCTGCCCGAGGTCCAGGTGAAGGAGTCGTCCGGAGTGGGCCAGGGCGCCGGCGCCATCGTCTCCGCCGCGCTCGGCCTGGTCTCGCTGACCGGCAGCTGGGTCGGCACGGTGGCCTCGGCGCGCGAGGAGATCACCGGCAATCTGGAGATGCAGGCCGCGTCGAACGCGAACGTCGCCGCACAGCTCCAGGCGATCTACGGCGACGCCTGGGAGGCCACCGCGCTGTGGGCCGGGGCTTTCGCGCTGATCGCGCTGCTCGTCGGCGTCGCGGTCCTCGCCCGGCCGGCGTTCGGCGTCCCGGGCAAGCCGCAGCCGGTCTGGATCAAGTCGGTTTCCTGGGCGGGCGTCTCGCTCGGCGTCATCGGCCTGCTGCTGGCCGTCCTCAAATACACCGGCGTCTGGCTCGGAGTGCCGTCCGCCGGCTGAACCACCGCAGGTCCTGAGGGGTCTTAGGGCATCCGTAAGCACCTTACGGAGTTCCTGGGGCCCCTCACGCACGTCTAAGGCCCCGCCCACCGCCGAAGATGCGGAACTCTCCCGATGTGGCGGACCCCCCTGGCAGACGAAGGTAGAGGCATCGCAGAGAGCGAGACCCGAAACCGACGTTCACCAGGGGAGACACCATGTACGAGTACGAGATGCTGCAGCTCCGCTCCGCCGAGCTCATCCGCCAGGCAGAGCAGGAGCGGCTGGCCCGCGAGGTCGTCCGCGCTCGCCGCGCCGCCCGCCGCGAAGCGGCCCGGCGCACCGCCGAGCCGGACAGCCATACGCACCGCCCGCGCCGGCACCGGTTCGCCCGGGTCGCATGAGCGCGGGGGAGGGCGGGGGTGGAGGGGCCGTACCGACCAGCGGTACGGCCCTCGCTCGCACTCCGGCCCGCACCACTGACCCGACGACCACCACCCCGGAGAAAACCGGTCCCGCGTTGTCGGACCCCCGTGCGATGCTCGGGGCTGTGGAGACCAGGTCCGTAAGTCCCGTCTTCGTCGGCCGTGGTGACGAGCTGGACATGCTGAACGACGCGCTCGCCGGCGCCGCTGCCGGCGAGCCGCAGGCGTTACTGATCGGCGGTGAGGCCGGGGTCGGCAAGACGCGGCTCGTGGAGGAGTTCGCCACCGCGGCGTGCCGGCAGGGCGCGGTCGTCGCGCTCGGCGGCTGTGTCGAGATCGGCGCCGACGGACTGCCCTTCGCCTCCTTCTCCGCCGCCCTGCGCGCCCTGCGCCGCGCCCTGCCCGACGAGCTGGCGACGGCCGCCGCGGGACAGGAGGAGGAACTGGCCCGGCTGCTGCCCGAGATGGGCGAGACATCCACCGCCCGGGCCACGGGCCGGGACGACGAGGAGGCCACGGCTCGCCTCTTCGAACTCACCGCACGCCTGCTGGAGCGCGTCGCCGCCGACCACACCGTCGTCGTCGCGCTGGAGGACCTGCACTGGGCCGACGCCTCCACCCGCCACCTCCTCGCCTACCTGTTCCGCACGCTGCGCACCGGCCGCCTCGTCGTCCTCGCCACCTACCGCTCCGACGACATCCACCGCCGCCATCCGCTGCGCCCCCTGCTCGCCGAACTCGACCGGCTGCGCACGGTCCGCCGTATCGAACTCGGCCGCTTCAGCCGCGAGGAAGTGTGCCGCCAGGTCGCCGGCATCCTCGCCGCCGAGCCCGACCCCGCCCAGGTCGACGAGATCTTCCAGCGCTCCGACGGCAACGCCTTCTTCGTGGAGGAACTCGCCGTGTCCGCCGCCGAGGGCTGCCACGCCGGGCTCACGGACTCCCTGCGTGATCTGCTCCTGGTCCGGGTCGAGGGCCTGCCCGAGAGTGCCCAGCGGGTCGCCCGGATCGTCGCCGAGGGCGGCTCCGCCGTCGAGTACCGGCTGCTCGCCTCCATCGCCGGGCTCGCCGAGGACGATCTGATCGAGGCGCTGCGGGCCGCCGTGAACGCCAACATCCTCAGCGCCGCCCCGGACAGGGACGGCTTCCGCTTCCGTCACTCCCTGGTCCGCGAGGCCGTCGGTGACGATCTGCTGCCCGGCGAGCGCTCCCGGCTCAACCGCCGCTACGCCGAAGCCCTGGAGGCCGACCCGACGCTCGTCCCCGCCGACGAGCGCGTCATGCGCCTGGCCAGCTACTGGTACCACGCCCATGACGCCGCCAAGGCCCTGCCCGCGGTCCTCGCCGCCTCCGTCACCGCCCGCCGCCGGCACGCCTACTCCGAACAACTACGGCTGCTGGAACGGGCGATGGAGCTGTGGGACACCGCCCCCGAGGAGATCCGGGCCACGCTGCGCCCCGTCGACTACACCGAGGTCTATCCCCCCTGCGGCTGCGACCCCGCCACCACCCCGCTGCGCGCCCTCGACCTGATGGCCGAGGCCGCCGTCGCGGGGCGGCTGTGCGGGGAGCGGGAACGCGCCCTGAAGATCACCAAGCGGGCGATTCGGGTGCTGGAGGACGAGGGAGATTCCCTGCGCGCCGCCTGGTTCTGGAACCAGCGGGCCCGGCTGATCCAGGCCCTCGGCCGCGGCGACGGATGGCAGGAACTCGCCACCGCCCAGAACCTCGTACGCGGCCTGCCGCCCTCCGAAGTGCATGCCGAGGTCCTCTCCTCGGTCGCCAACTGGTCGATGCTGCACAATCCGGGCCCCGACGCGCTCACCGCCGCCGAACGCGCCGTGGAGTACGCCCGCATGGTCGGCGCCCGCGACATCGAGATGAACGCACGGCTGACCCTCGGCGGGCTCATGGTCGACTCCGGTGACATCGAGCCCGGCCTCGCCCAGGTGTACCGGGTCAAGGAGCAGGTGGCCACGCTCGGAGACGTCTCCGTGATGGGCCGCGCCTTTGTGAACCTGCCCTCCCACCTGGAAGGCATAGGCCGCTCGCAGGAGGCCGTCGCCGTGCTCCAGGAAGGCGTCGATTTCGCCCGGGGACTGGGCCTGCCGGACACCGAGGCCTGGGTGTGGGGCAACCTCGCGGACTCCCTCCACTCCCTGGGCCGCTGGACCGAGGCCGCGGAGGCCGCCGACGCCTCGGAGCGCGTCGGCCAGAGCGCCAAGCCCCGCGGCTTCCGCGCCAAGACCCATGCCCTGCTCGCGCTCGCCCGCGGTGACCTGGCCGAGGCCGGCCGCCAACTGTCCGCGGCCCGTGGACACTTCGGCACCCACGACCACGTGCCCCAGCACGAGCTGCCGCTGGGCCGCCTCGCGATCGGCATCGCCGTCGCCGAGGGCCGCCTCCTCGACGCCCGCGCCGAACTCGAGCGCGTCCTGGACACGGGCTTCCCGCCCGGCACCCAGCGCTACGCCTGGCCCCTGCTCCTCATCGCCGCCACCGCGGAGGCCGACGCATACGGCCTGCCCGCCGCCGATGCGGGCCGGGCCGAGGTCCTCGACCGCATCCGCACCGCCGCCAAGTCCTTGACGACGAACGTCCCCGTCTGGCAGGCGTACGAACGCTGGGTCCGCGCCGAACTGCTGCGGGCCGAGGCGCGCAGCACCCCGGACGACTGGTCCGAGGTCGTCGCCGCCTTCGAATGCCTCGACCGGCCCTACGATCTCGCCCGCGTCCGGTACCGCCTCGCCGAAGCCCTGCTGCCGTCCGGTGGCGAGGACGAACGTGACCGGGCCGCCGAGTTGCTGCGCCTCGCCCATGCCGTCGCCGACCACCTCGGCGCCCGCCCACTGGCCGACGCGACCGCCCTGCTCGCCCAGCGCGCCCGCCTCCCCCTGACCCACACCCCCAAACAGCCGCTCGCCCCCGCCGACGCCCTCGGCCTCACCGGCCGGGAACGCGACGTCCTGCGCCTGGTCTCCGCCGGCCGCACCAACCGCCAGATCGCCGAGGAACTCTTCATCTCCCCGAAGACCGCCAGCGTCCACGTCTCCAACATCCTGTCCAAACTCGGCGTCTCGGGCAGGGGAGAGGCGGCGGCGGTGGCGCATCGGCTGGGGCTGTTCGCCCCCGACTCCACCCCGGCTCCGGCGGCGGGGTGAGGCGCACCGCGCCGGGTTCACGGCGACGGGAAGCCGCTCTCGTGCCCCACCTCCCGGCATCCGGTGCGGCGTACGCTGTCAGGGACCGGCAGGAGGCGCCGTGTTCAACATGTTCGAGGAGCTCTTTGCTCCGGGCCGCAAGCACACCCGTGACGAGCAGAACCGGCTGGAACTGACGCGGGAAGATGTCGGGGACGGGGACCCCGGGCGCGGGCCGATAGATCTTGCGTCCGGGAAGGTCGTCGTACGGCAGCCGACGCCGGATGAGGACGATGCGGAGTCCGCCGCCGGGGAGTGAGAGGCCTACTTCACCTGCACCTCCAGGATCCGGTCGTCGCCGCCGGACGGGGAACCGCGGCCGTCGGTCTCACTGGTCACCAGCCACAGCTTGTCGCCGCCCGCCGGGACCACCGTGCGCAGTCGGCCGTACTCGCCTTCGAGGAAGGCCTGGGGGTCGGCCGAGGCCTCCGTGCCCTTCAGGGGGATGCGCCAGAGGCGTTCGCCCTTCAGGCCCGCCATCCAGACGGAGCCCTCGGCGTAGGCGATGCCGCTGGGGGAGGCGTCGTCCGTGCCCCACTGGGCTATGGGGTTGCGGTAGGCGGAGTTGTCGGACTTGCCCTCGGCCTCCGGCCAGCCGTAGTTGTCGCCCGGCTTGATCGCGTTCAGCTCGTCCCAGGTGTCCTGGCCGAACTCCGCGGCGAACAGGCGCTGTTTGGAGTCCCAGGCGAGACCCTGCACATTGCGGTGACCGTAGGAGTACAGGGGCGAGTTCGAGAACGGGTTGCCCGGCGCCGGGTCGCCCTCCGGGGTCAGGCGGAGGATCTTGCCGCCGAGGGACTCCTTGTCCTGGGACAGGCCTTCCTCACCGCTCTCGCCCGTGCCCGCGTACAGCATCTTGTCCGGGCCGAAAGCGATCCGGCCGCCGTTGTGGATGAAGCCCTTGGGGATGCCCCGGAAGACCGTGTCGGGCGCGCCGAGCTGTTCGCCGGAGGGCTTCCCCTCCTCGTACAGCATGCGGACGATGCGGTTGTCCGAGGCCGAGGTGAAGTACGCGTAGATCATGTGGTCCGAGGCGTAGTCCGGGGAGAGCGCGAGGCCCATGAGGCCGCCCTCTCCCGCCGGGGACACCCCGGGCACCTCGCCCAGCTCGGTCTTCTTGCCCGTCTCCGTGTCGACCCGGGTGATCGTGGCCTCGTCGCGTGAGGAGACCAGCAGGTCGCCGTCGGGGAGCGGGGCCAGGCCCCACGGGGTGCTCAGGTCCTCGGTGACCGTGCGCACGACCTTCACCGAGCCCTTCGCGGGCGGGGTGGCCTCGGCGGCCTGTCCCGAGGGCGAGGACTGCGGGCTCGTACCACCCGCTGACGCGCTCTCCTCGCCGCCCGACGATCCCGAGCCTCCGTCGTCGGAGGAGCAGCCGGCCGTCAGCAGGAGTGTGGCCGCGGCCAATACGGCCGCCACAGCTCGACGTTGCACGATCATGGTCCCTTCGACGCGGCGAGTTCTACTTGTCATACACCGCTCGCGCCCCACAGGTTCCCGATCAACCAATCCCGAATCACGGCCCGGCCCATCAAGCTCCGGACATCGGCACCAGCACATCCGAAACGTCCGCAAACTGCCGTTTCAGTCCCAGGATCCCTGCGCCCCCGGCAGCTCCGCCACCTCCGCCAGGTCCCGCACCGTGAGCCCCACCTCGGCCGCCGCCGCGTTCTCCGCCACCCAGCGCTCCTGCTTGGCGCCCGGCACGGCGACCACATGCCGTCCCTGGGCCAGCACCCAGGCCAGGGAAACCTGGGCCGGTGTGACGTCCTCGCCGTGGCGGAGCGCCACCCGGCGCAGACCGGCCACGATCGGCTGGTTCGCGGCCATCATCTCGGCCGTGAAGCGGGGGTGGCGGGCCCGGACGTCATCCGGTTCGAAGCCCTCGCCGGGGGTCAGCGTGCCGGTCAGGAAGCCGTTGCCGAGCGGCATCGCCGCCAGGAAACCGACGCCGCGCGCCTCGCACCACGGCAGCAGCGTCTCCAGTGCCTCCGGCGACCACACCGACAGTTCCGCCTGCACAGCGCTCACCGGGAAGACCTGCTGCACCCGCTGCAGCTGCCGCACCGTCGCGTCGTGCAGCCGGGCCCCCGGCCGCCGCCCGGAGCGCGCGCCCACCGCGCACAGCCCCAACGCCCGTACCTTTCCGGCCTGGACCAGTTCCGCCATCGCGCCCCAGGTCTCCTCGACCGGAACCTCCGGGTCCGCTCGGTGCAGCTGGTAGAGGTCGATGTAATCGGTCTGCAGTCGCCGCAGCGACGCGTCGCACGCCCGCTTCACATAGCCCGGCCGCCCGTTGGCCACGACGTGCTGCTCGCCGACGAGCAGGCCGACCTTCGTCGAAACGAAGGCGTCCTCGCGGCGCTCCTTCAGCACCCGTCCCACCAGCAGCTCATTGGTGAACGGGCCGTACATGTCGGCCGTGTCGAGCAGGTTCGAGCCCAGATCGAGCGCCCGGTGCACGGCCCTGAGCGACTCGTCGCCCCGCTGCCGCGAGCCGCTGTACGCCCAGCTCATCGGCATGCACCCGAGCCCGACGGCCCCCACCACGAGCGCCGCCGCACCGATCGTCCTGCGCTCCACCAGCCCGTAACCCTCCCTCTTCAGCGCCCCCCAACCTAACCTCTGCACCCTCACACCCCTGACATAGCCTCCTGGCATGACTGCTGACGTGTGGCTGCCCATCCCGCCGGAAGAGATCGAAGGGCTCCCGGAAGGGCCGAACTACCGCTTCTGGAACGGTGGCGAGGACTTTCCCGCGGACCCGGCCGACTGCGTCTACTACGTGGTGCCCTATATGAAGGCGCCCGCGATCGGGCAGCGTCCGTTGCCCGAGATGACGTCCGTCCAGGTCGTGCAGACCCTGTCCGCCGGTATCGATCATGTGGAGTCGGGGCTGAGGCATCTGCGGCCCGGCGTACGGCTGTGCAACGCGCGCGGGGTGCATGAGGCGAGCACCGCCGAGCTCACGCTCACCCTGATCCTCGCCTCACTGCGCGGTGTCCCCGACTTCGTGCGGGCGCAGGACCGGGGCGAGTGGCTCGGCGGGTTCCGGCCGGCGCTGGCCGACAAGAACGTGCTCATCGTGGGATACGGCTCGATCGGCGCCGCCATCGAGGACCGGCTCGCGCCTTTTGAGCTCGCGCGGGTGGCGCGCGTCGCGCGCTCTGAGCGCACCACGGCGCGCGGCCTGGTGCACCCGCTCACCGAACTGCCCGCCCTGCTGCCCGAGGCGGACGTCGTCATCCTGTCCACGCCGCTGACCGAAAACACCCGCCACCTGGTCAACTCCGACTTCCTGGGCCGGATGAAGGACGGCGCGCTGCTCGTCAACGTCGCCCGCGGCGCGGTCGTCGACACCAAGGCCCTGCTCGCCGAAGTGGAGAGCCGCCGCATCACCGCCGCCCTCGACGTCACCGACCCCGAACCGCTGCCCCGCGAACACCCCCTGTGGCGCGCGCCCGGCGTGCTCATCAGCCCCCACGTCGGCGGCCCCACATCCGCCTTCCTGCCGCGAGCCAAGCGGCTTCTCACGGACCAGTTGAGCCGATTCGTGAACCATGAGCCGTTGCGGAACGTGATCCTTACGACAGGCGCGACCGGCATACGGCCGACGGATGCCGCGAGCGCACAGGAGCCGGACGAAACGGGCGTGTAATCCGCTTCGAGTACCCTCCGCAATCCTCTGAGTGCGGTACGTGCCCACATCGCCGCTGGTCGTCACGGAGCGTAGAGAAGCTATGTCCCTGAGTGACGAGACTGGTGTATCGTCCCGACAGGGGATGCGCCGCGCACCGTTCGGCGCCGGGGATGGACATTTCAGACTGTGAGGGGGGCGACGGGCGATGCACGGCCTATGGACGAACGATCCGACGCGGCGAGGCCGCCGGCGGCGACCCTGGGGCACCGCCGCGCGCAGACGCGGCCATCACGCCAATCACCACAGCCATCACCACCGCAGGCACAGCAGCCGCAGGAGGCATGCGCACCCGGCGCACCGGGACCCCCGGGACCCCGGAGCGGCGCGGACCGGGAGGGCCCGGTGACCTCGCCGCTGCCGACCACGACCACCCTCGGCGGAGCGCTGCGCGCGCGGCGCCCGACGCGGGCGCTGCTGACCCGGCCACCGTCCTCCGGCGGCGGGTCGAGCCTGGTCCTCCAACTGTCACTGGCCCTGGTGTGCGCGGGATACGCCGTCGGTTCCGCGCTCGGCTGGGGCTCGCACCAAGTCGCGCTGATCATGGGTGACTTCGGTCTGAGCGCCGCGGCGGCCGCCGCGGCCGTGTCCTGCTTTCTCTACGCCCGAAGCCGGCGCATCCGGTTTCGGCCCGCCTGGCTGCTGTTCGCACTCTCCTCGGCGATGGCAGCCCTCGGCAACCTGGTCTGGGGGTGGTACGAGGTGGTCCTCGGACAGCCCGTGCCCAGCCCCAGCTACGCCGACCTGTTCTTCCTCTGCTTCGCACCGCCCGCCATCGTGGGCCTGCTGGTCCTCGCCAAACGGCCGGTGACGAAGGCGGGCTGGGTCTGCCTCGGCCTCGACGCCTGGCTGATCGGCGGCTCGCTGCTGACGCTGTCGTGGAGCCTCGCGCTCGCCCAGGCGGCGAAGTCCGAGGGATCGAGCGTGGCGCACACCGCGCTGTCGCTGGCCTACCCGCTGCTGGACATCGCCCTGGTCAGCATGGTGCTCGCGCTGCACTTCCGGCGCTCCTCGGGCAACCGCACCGCCGTGAACACCGCCATCGGCGCGCTCGCCCTGACCGTGATGTGCGACGCCCTGTTCACCTCACCGCTGCTGCACTACACCTACCGTTCCGGCCAGTTGCTGGACGCGGGGTGGTTCGCCGGCTCGCTGCTCCTGGCGTACGCCCCCTGGTCCGCACCGCGGCAGGGGCAACCGGAGGACGAGGGACACACGCGCGTGGTGCACGAGCACCTGCCCGGACAGCGCGGCGGCGGCCACCACCACACACCCCCGCAGGGAGGTGATCACAGCCGGTATCCGGCCGCCCGGCCCATCGCCGGTTCGCTGGCCGCCCTCACGCCGTATCTCGCCGCCGCGGTCTGCACCCTGGGGATCCTCTACAACGTCCTCAACGGCCGCAGCGTCGACCGCGTGGTGCTCCTCACCGGCGGCACGGTCGTGCTCGCCCTCGTGGTGCGCCAGGGCATCATGCTGCTCGACAACATCACCCTCACCCAGGAACTGGCGCAGAAGGAGAACCACTTCCGCTCCCTGGTGCAGGGTTCCAGCGACGTCATCATGATCGCCGCACCCAACGGCATCCTCCGGTACGTCTCCCCGGCCGCCGCCGGGGTCTACGGCCGCCCCGCCGAGGACCTCGTGGGTACGGAACTGGCCGATCTCATCCACCCGGAGGATCTGGGCTGCGTGGTGCACGAGGTGCGCCGCTTCCTCGCCGCCAGCCCGCTCGAAGAACCGACTACGCGCATCGAATGCCGCTTCAAGGCCGGCCACGGCGGCTGGCTCAATGTCGAGTCCACCGTCAACCGCCACCACGGCGGCCTGATCTTCAACAGCCGGGACGTGACCGAAAGAGTGCGCCTGCAGGCGCAGCTCCAGCACAACGCCGAACACGACCCGCTCACCGACCTGCCCAACCGCGCCCTGTTCACCCAGCGCGTCCAGCAGGCCCTGTCCGGCCGACGCGCCTCCGACCGGGGCGCCGCACTCGGCGGTACGGCCGTCCTCTTCATCGACCTCGACGGCTTCAAGGCGGTCAACGACACGATCGGGCACCAGGCCGGGGACGAACTGCTCGTCCAGGCCGCCCGCAGACTCCAGGACGGCGTCCGCCAGGGCGACACCGCGGCCCGCCTGGGCGGCGACGAGTTCGCGGCCCTGATCGTCGGGGACGGCACCCGTGACCGCGCCTCCCGCGAACGTCACATACTGGAGCTCGCCGACCGCCTCAGGGTCACGCTCTCGCAGCCATATCTCATCGACGGCAACGATGTCCGGGTCAACGCGTCCATCGGCGTCGCCTTCGCCGAGGCGGGCCTGGGCGCGGGCGAGATCCAGCGCAACGCCGACCTCGCCATGTACCGCGCCAAGGCGGCCGGCAAGGGCCGCGTGGAGCTGTACGCACCGCAGATGCAGCAGGACGTCGTACGGAAGGCGGAGCTGGCCACGCGCCTGCGGGCCGCGCTGCACGACGGCGAGTTCGCGCTGCTGCACCAACCCGTCGTCTGTCTCGAGAACGGCCGGATCACATCGGTCGCCGCCCAGGCACGCTGGCGCTCCTCGCAGGGGGTGCTGTTCACCCCGGCCGAGTTCCTACGGGTGGCCGAGGACAGCGACAAGACGCAGGAGCTGGGCCGCTGGGTGCTCGAGGAGGCCGTCGAGCAGGCCGCCGAGCGGGCCACGACGGGGTCGGCTGTCCCGGTGACAGTACGGGTCAGTGCCCGGCGGCTGCTGGACCGCTCGATGCCGCTCGGTTCGATCGAGGCGCTGCTCACCCGGCACGGGCTGCCGTCCGGTGCGCTGGTGATCGAGCTGGCGGACACCGATCCGCGGGTGTCCCTGGACGAGCTGGAGCGACGCCTTGGGGTGCTGCACCGGCTGGGTGTCCGGATCGCGCTCGACGGCTTCGGCAGCGGATACGGGGCGATCACCGCGCTCAGGCGGCTCCCCGTCGACGTACTGAAACTCGACCGTTCCCTGGTCGAGGGCGTCGTCGAGTCGGCTCGGCTGCACAAGATCACCAGTGGGCTGCTGCGGATCGCCGGTGATCTGGGGCTGCAGTCCGTGGCCGACGGCGTGGACCTTCCGGAGCAGGTCGTGGCGTTGCGCGCGATGGGCTGCACACATGGGCAGGGCATGGCGTTCTCCGGTCCGCTGGACGAGTACCGGCTGCGCAGAGCACTGGCTTCCGGCCACTATCCGGTGCCGCACGGCCCGGCCGAGCCCGCGTTCGCGGGTGGGGGCTCGGGGGTGTACACCAGTGGTGTGCCCGCTGTTCTCGGAGGCAGCAGTGCCCTTCGCTCACATAATGAGACTCCCGTCCCACCACCTTGACATGCGATGCGTGCCGGGGGGAGGGTCAGTGCCATGCGCACCCGAATTCTCGTACTTGGAAAGCGCGTCGGCTGAAGCTGAGCCCTTGACCGCTCAGCGACCCCTCCCGGCGCGCTCCCCTCGCTTGCCTTATGGCACGAGGGGTTTTTTGTTGCACAGGCACCTGTCGTACAGCAGCCGCACACCGCACGAACTTCGCAAAAACCCTCAGCATCGAGAAGAGAATGCCGATGACCGAGCAGGCCACCGGGGCCCATCCTCCGCAGCCGCGGCCCCGTTCCGGAGGACACCAGTCCGCCCCCGAGCAGGTGACGGGTGCGCAGTCCCTCATCCGCTCTCTCGAGGAGGTCGGCGCCGACACGGTATTCGGCATTCCCGGCGGCGCGATCCTCCCGGCGTACGACCCGCTCATGGACTCCACCAAGGTCCGCCACGTCCTGGTCCGCCACGAGCAGGGCGCCGGCCACGCCGCCACCGGTTATGCGCAGGCCACCGGCAAGGTCGGTGTCTGCATGGCGACCTCCGGCCCCGGCGCCACCAACCTGGTCACGCCGATCGCCGACGCCCACATGGACTCCGTGCCGTTGGTCGCGATCACCGGGCAGGTCGCCTCCAAGGCGATCGGCACGGACGCCTTCCAGGAGGCGGACATCGTCGGCATCACCATGCCGATCACCAAGCACAACTTCCTGGTCACCAAGGCCGAGGACATCCCCCGGGTGATCGCGCAGGCGTTCCACATCGCCGCCACCGGCCGTCCGGGACCGGTGCTGGTCGACATCGCCAAGGACGCCCTCCAGGCGAAGACCACCTTCTCCTGGCCGCCCACCATGGACCTGCCCGGCTACCGGCCCGTCACCAAGCCGCACGCCAAGCAGATCCGCGAGGCCGCCAAGCTGATCACCTCCGCCAAGCGGCCCGTCCTCTACGTCGGCGGCGGCGTCCTCAAGGCGCAGGCCACCGCAGAGCTGAAGGTCCTCGCCGAACTCACCGGAGCGCCCGTCACCACCACCCTGATGGCGCTCGGCGCATTCCCCGACAGTCACGAGCTGCACGTGGGAATGCCGGGCATGCACGGTGCGGTCACCGCCGTCACCGCGCTGCAGAAGGCCGACCTGATCGTCGCCCTCGGCGCCCGCTTCGACGACCGCGTCACCGGCAAGCTCGACAGCTTCGCCCCGTACGCCAAGATCGTCCACGCCGACATCGACCCGGCCGAGATCGGCAAGAACCGCGCCGCCGACGTGCCGATCGTCGGTGACGCCCGCGAGGTCATCGCCGATCTGGTCCAGGCCGTGCAGAAGGAGCACAGCGAGGGCAACACCGGCGACTACAGCGCCTGGTGGAAGGATCTGAACCGCTGGCGCGAGACCTACCCGCTGGGCTACGAGCAGCCCGACAACGGCTCGCTCTCCCCGCAGCAGGTCATCCAGCGCATCGGCCAACTCGCGCCGCAGGGCACGATCTTCGCCGCGGGCGTGGGCCAGCACCAGATGTGGGCCGCGCACTACATCGAGTACGAGCAGCCCGCGACCTGGCTCAACTCCGGCGGCGCCGGGACGATGGGCTACGCGGTCCCGGCCGCGATGGGCGCCAAGGCCGGAGCCCCGGACCACACGGTCTGGGCGATCGACGGCGACGGCTGCTTCCAGATGACCAATCAGGAACTCACCACCTGCGCCCTGAACAACATCCCGATCAAGGTCGCCATCATCAACAACGGCGCCCTCGGCATGGTCCGCCAGTGGCAGACCCTCTTCTACAACCAGCGCTACTCCAACACCGTGCTGCACAGCGGCCCGGAGGCCGACGGCAAGCAGCCGAGCGCCGGCACCCGCGTCCCCGACTTCGTGAAGCTGTCCGAGGCCATGGGCTGCTACGCGATCCGCTGCGAGGACCCGGCCGACCTGGACAAGGTCATCGAGGAGGCGAACTCGGTCAACGACCGCCCGGTCGTCGTCGACTTCATCGTCCACGAGGACGCGATGGTGTGGCCGATGGTCGCCGCCGGCACCTCCAACGACGAGATCATGGCCGCCCGGGACGTCCGCCCCGACTTCGGCGACAACGAAGACGACTGAGCGAGAGAGACGTAAAAAGACCATGTCCAAGCACACGCTCTCCGTCCTGGTGGAGAACACGCCGGGCATCCTCGCCCGGATCGCCGCCCTGTTCTCGCGCCGCGGCTTCAACATCGACTCGCTCGCCGTCGGCGTCACCGAACACCCCGACATCTCCCGCATCACCATCGTGGTGGGCGTCGAGGACCTGCCGCTCGAGCAGGTGACCAAGCAGCTCAACAAGCTCGTCAACGTGCTGAAGATCGTTGAACTGGAACCCGGTTCGGCCGTTCAGCGCGAACTCGTTCTGGTGAAGGTGCGCGCCGACAACGAAACGCGCTCCCAGATCGTCGAGATCGTCCAGCTGTTCCGCGCCAAGACCGTCGACGTCTCCCCGGAGGCCGTCACCATCGAGGCCACCGGCAGCGGCGAGAAGCTGTCCGCCATGCTCAAGATGCTGGAGCCGTACGGCATCAAGGAGCTGGTCCAGTCCGGCACGATCGCGATCGGCCGCGGTGCGCGCTCGATCACGGACCGGTCGCTGCGCGCCCTGGACCGGTCGGCATAACGACGGACACGGGCGGCCGGGGGACACCGGCCGCCCGTATACCGAGACCCGCAGACTTCCCTTAAGCCCGCCGTCATACGGTGGGACGCAACACCTGCACACAAGGAGAGAACCCAAAGTGGCCGAGCTGTTCTACGACGCCGACGCCGACCTGTCCATCATCCAGGGCCGCAAGGTCGCGGTCATCGGTTACGGCAGCCAGGGCCACGCCCACGCGCTGTCGCTCCGTGACTCGGGTGTCGACGTCCGGGTCGGTCTGCACGAGGGCTCCAAGTCCAAGGCGAAGGCCGAGGAGCAGGGGCTGCGCGTGGTGACCCCGGCCGAGGCCGCCACCGAGGCCGACGTGATCATGATCCTGGTCCCGGACCCGATCCAGGCCCAGGTCTACGAGGAGTCCATCAAGGACAACCTCAAGGACGGCGACGCCCTGTTCTTCGGCCACGGCCTGAACATCCGCTTCGACTTCATCAAGCCGCCGGCCGGCATCGACGTCTGCATGGTCGCCCCCAAGGGCCCGGGCCACCTGGTCCGTCGCCAGTACGAGGAGGGCCGCGGCGTTCCCTGTATCGCCGCCGTCGAGCAGGACGCGACCGGCAACGCCTTCGCGCTGGCGCTGTCGTACGCCAAGGGCATCGGTGGCACCCGCGCCGGCGTCATCAAGACGACGTTCACCGAGGAGACCGAGACCGACCTGTTCGGTGAGCAGGCCGTCCTCTGCGGTGGTACGGCCGCGCTGGTCAAGGCCGGTTTCGAGACGCTGACCGAGGCGGGCTACCAGCCGGAGATCGCGTACTTCGAGTGCCTGCACGAGCTGAAGCTGATCGTCGACCTGATGTACGAGGGCGGCCTGGAGAAGATGCGCTGGTCCGTCTCCGAGACCGCCGAGTGGGGCGACTACGTCACCGGCCCGCGGATCATCACGGACGCCACCAAGGCCGAGATGAAGAAGGTCCTCGCGGAGATCCAGGACGGCACCTTCGCGCGTGAGTGGATGGCCGAGTACCACGGCGGTCTGAAGAAGTACAACGAGTACAAGCAGCAGGACGCCGAGTCCCTGCTGGAGACCACCGGCAAGGAGCTGCGCAAGCTCATGTCGTGGGTCAACGACGAAGACGCGTGACGTGCGCTCCGCGACGGTGCCGCCGGTTTCGGGGCGCCGTCGCGGGGGGGGGGCCCCGGCCCCCCCCCCCCCACAACCCCGGCGGGGGGCGGGTATCCCGAGCCCCCGGTTTGGGGGAGGCCCGGTACTGCCGCGA
>NZ_JBFALC010000050.1:0-48150 GCF_040656035.1 Streptomyces sp. NPDC050211 | reverse complement strand
GTGGCGGGCCCGACGCCCCCGTCCCCGCAGGCGACCTTGTTTCTGTGGGTCTTCGAGGCCGCCGGGGGGTGCGGGCCGCGGGGGTGGGGGGCCGCGGGTGCGGGGGGCCCCCCCCGGGGCTCCGCCCCGGACCCCGCTCCTCAAACTCCCCCAGAGGGGGGACCCCCAAGGGGCTGGTTTTGTGGCCACCCACGTCCGGGTGATCCTTCCCCAGAGCCGTAAGACGACCTCCGCCGCAGCACTACACTGCCGTACTACATACGCGTCAGGCCCACAGCGTCGTGCGTCTCCACGCGGCCAAGCACCCCTCCACCGCATGCGGCCGTCGGGACGGCCGTCCGCATTGGACATGTGAGGACTCACGTGAGCTCGAACCCCGTCGTACTCATTGCTGAAGAGCTGTCGCCCGCCACCGTCGACGCGTTGGGGCCGGACTTCGAAATCCGGCATTGCAACGGAGCAGACCGAGCCGAACTGCTCCCCGCCATCGCCGACGTCGACGCGATCCTGATCCGCTCGGCCACGAAGGTGGACGCCGAGGCGATCGCCGCCGCGAGCAAACTGAAGGTCGTCGCACGAGCCGGCGTCGGCCTGGACAACGTCGACGTCTCCGCCGCCACCAAGGCCGGCGTGATGGTCGTCAACGCCCCCACCTCGAACATCGTGACCGCCGCCGAGCTGGCCTGCGGTCTGATCCTCGCCACCGCCCGCAACATCCCGCAGGCGAACGCCGCGCTGAAGAACGGCGAGTGGAAGCGCAGCAAGTACACCGGCGTCGAGCTGGCCGAGAAGACCCTCGGTGTGGTCGGCCTCGGCCGCATCGGCGCGCTCGTCGCCCAGCGCATGTCGGCGTTCGGGATGAAGGTCGTCGCCTACGACCCCTATGTGCAGCCCGCGCGGGCCGCGCAGATGGGCGTCAAGGTGCTGTCGCTGGACGAGCTGCTCGCGGTCTCCGACTTCATCACCGTCCACCTGCCCAAGACCCCCGAGACCCTCGGTCTGATCGGCGACGAGGCGCTGCGCAAGGTCAAGCCGAGCGTGCGCATCGTCAACGCCGCGCGCGGCGGGATCGTCGACGAGGAGGCGCTGTACTCCGCCCTCAAGGAGGGCCGGGTCGCCGGTGCCGGTCTCGACGTGTACGCGAAGGAGCCCTGCACGGACTCGCCGCTGTTCGAGTTCGACCAGGTCGTCTCCACCCCGCACCTCGGTGCCTCCACCGACGAGGCACAGGAGAAGGCCGGTATCGCCGTCGCCCGCTCGGTGCGCCTCGCGCTCGCCGGTGAGCTGGTCCCGGACGCGGTGAACGTCCAGGGCGGCGTCATCGCCGAGGACGTCAAGCCGGGCCTGCCGCTCGCCGAGCGCCTCGGCCGGATCTTCACGGCGCTCGCCGGTGAGGTCGCTGTCCGCCTCGACGTCGAGGTGTACGGCGAGATCACCCAGCACGATGTGAAGGTGCTGGAGCTCAGCGCCCTCAAGGGTGTCTTCGAGGACGTCGTCGACGAGACGGTGTCGTACGTCAACGCCCCGCTGTTCGCCCAGGAGCGCGGCGTCGAGGTGCGGCTGACCACCAGCTCGGAGTCCCCCGACCACCGCAACGTCGTCACCGTGCGCGGCACGCTCGGCAGCGGCGAGGAGGTCTCGGTCTCCGGCACGCTGGCCGGTCCCAAGCACCTGCAGAAGATCGTCGCGGTCGGCGACTACGACGTCGACCTCGCGCTCGCCGACCACATGGTGGTGCTGCGCTACGAGGACCGGCCGGGTGTCGTCGGCACCGTCGGCCGCATCTTCGGCGAAGCCGGCATCAACATCGCCGGCATGCAGGTGTCGCGAGCCGTCGCCGGTGGCGAGGCGCTGGCCGTCCTGACGGTCGACGACACGGTGCCCTCCGGGGTGCTGGCCGAGGTCGAGGCGGAGATCGGGGCGACGTCCGCTCGCGCGGTGAACCTGGCCTGAGGTTGTCCTCAAACGCCGGACGGGCTGAGGGAACTCGGCTCGGCCGGCGTTTTGCCGTGCCGACGCGTCCGGCGCAGAGCCAGGGGAGTCAGGCACGCGGCCCCGGCCAGCAGTACCGTTCCCGCGATCGCCGCCCCCTGCATGCTGTGGGTGAACGCCTCGCGGGCCGTGGTGGCCAGGCCCGGGAACCGGTCGGCGACCGCCAGCGCACCGCCCAGCGTCTCGCGGGCCGCGTCCGGCGCCGAGGCCGGGATCTCGTGGCGGTAGACGGCCGTACCGATGGACCCGAGCAGGGCCATGCCGAGGGCGCCGCCGAACTCCGCGCCGGTCTCCATGAGTGAGGAGGCGGCGCCCGCCCGTTCCACCGGGGCCGCGCTCAGCGCGAGGTCCGCGATCTGGACCGTGACGAGGGTGACGCCGGAGGCGAGGACACCGCACGCGGTCAGGAGCAGCCACATGGAGTCCGTTCCGGTCAGGGCCAGCAGGACGTAGCCGCAGGCGGCGATCGCGAAGCCGGCGGTGACGACGTGCACGCGGCTCAGGCCCCTGTGCACCAGCTGGGTCGACAGGGGTGCCGCGAGGCCGATCGGCACCGAGGGGAGCAGGGCCCACATGGCCGCTTCCAGGGCGCTCTTGTCGAGGACCGACTGGATGTACTGGGTGGTGAAGTACGCCGAGCCCATCATCGCGAACATGGTGATCAGGTAGAGCGTGAGGGCCGGTGCGAAGCCGGGGCGGCGGAACAGGTCCGGGGAGATCATCGGCGCGGCGGTCGTGCGCTGGCGGTGGACGAAGAGCGCGGCGAAGAGCAGGCCGACGGTGATCGACACGACGTAGCGGACGTTCCAGCCCTCCGAGGGGATCTCCTTGAGGCCGTAGACCACGGGCAGCACCGCGGCCATGGACAGCGGGATGCTGGGCCAGTCGAAGCGGCCGGGCTCGGGGTTCTTCGCCTCGGGGAGCAGGACCGGGCCGAGGACCAGCAGCAGGGCCATCGCGGGCAGGTTGACCAGGAAGACCGAGCCCCACCAGAAGAACTCGACCAGTACGCCGCTCAGCACCGAGCCGAGCGCGACGCCGGCCGTCATCACGCCGGACCACAGGGCGATCGCCTTCGTCCGCTGCGCCGGGTCGGTGAACAGCGTGCGGACCAGCGCCATCGTGGACGGCATCAGGGTCGCGCCGCCGATGCCGAGGACCGCGCGGGCCACGATCAGCATCTCGGCGCTGTCAGCGTACGCCGCGGCCAGTGAGGCGGCCCCGAAAGCGGCCGCGCCGATCAGGAGCAGCTTGCGCCGGCCGATGCGGTCGCCGAGCGAGCCCATCGTCATCAGCAGGCCGGCCAGGACGAAGGCGTAGATGTCGAAGATCCACAGCTGCTGGGTGCCGGTCGGCTCCAGGTCCGCGCTGATCGCCGGGATGGCGAAGTAGAGGACCGAGACGTCCATCGACACCAGCAGCAGCGGCAGCATCAGCACGCCGAGCGCCGTCCATTCGCGGCGGCCGGCACGGGTGGGTGGAGTCGTGTTCGTTGTCATGCCGGGGAATGTACACACGTCTTAAACGCTTGTCTATGACGCTTGTATAGGACGGCCGTATGGATCCGGAGTAACGTGGGCGTCATGGGACACCGTGAGGATCTGCTCGAAGGCGCCAAGCGCTGCCTGCTGGCGAAGGGATTCGTGCGCACGACCGCGCGCGACATCGTCAAGGAGTCGGGGACGAACCTGGCGTCGATCGGCTATCACTACGGCTCGAAGGACGCGTTGCTGGCGGAGGCCTATCTCGCGCTGGTCGGGGAGCTCTCCGACGCCTTCGACGGCGACGGGGCTGTCGAGAGCGCGACCGCGCCCGGCTCCGTCGAGCGCTTCCAGGAAGTGTGGTCGAACATCATCGGCACCATGCGGGGGCCCGGTTCGATGTGGCGGCTCAGCGTGGAGATCGTGGCCATGGGGGATCAGCTGCCCGCCGTGCGCGACCATCTGGCGGCGCAGCAGCGGGACGCCGAGCGCGCTCTCGTGGCGCTGTTCATGGGGGTGCCGGAGGACGAGATCCCCGACAAGACCCTGGACACGCTCGGCAGGTTCTACACGACCCTGATGACGGGCCTCATCGCACAGTGGACCTTCGACCCCGAGCGCGCGCCCGACGCCGACGCGCTCACTGAGGGACTGCGTCAGGTGATGGAAGGCGCCACTCGGACGTGATGCGGCCGTCCCGCATCTCCACGACCCGGTCCGCGAAGTGCCGTACGACCGCCCGGTCATGGCAGATGAACAGGTAGCCGAGGCCGAGGTCGTCCTGGAGGTCGGCGAGCAGGTTCAGCACGCCGGCGCGGACCGAGGGGTCCAGGGCCGACACCGGCTCGTCGAGGATCAGCAGGCGCGGGTCGGAGGCCAACGCGCGGGCGATTCCGGCGCGTTGGCACTGGCCGCCGGAGAGTTCGTGCGGGTGGCGGTCGCCGTATGAGGCGTCGAGGCCGACCCGGTCGAGGAGTTCGGCGACGCGGGCGGGGCCGTCCGTGGGGGTCCAGCGGCCGTGGATCTTCAGGGGCTCGGCGATGGCGTCGCGGATGCGGTGGCGGGGGCTCAGGGAGCCGTACGGGTCCTGGAAGACCGGCTGCATCCGGGGGCGGAGAGGGCGCAGTTCGCGGTCTGTCAGGCGCGTCAACTCCCGTCCCTCGAAGTGCACTTCACCGCCGTCCGGGCGGCGCAGCTGGAGCACGGCCAGCGCGGTGGACGACTTGCCGCAGCCGGAAGGGCCGTTCAGGGCGAGGGTCTCGCCCGCCTCCAGCGCGAAGGACAGGTGGTCCACCGCCGTGACCGTGCCATAGCGGACGACCAGGTCGCGGACGTCAAGAAGAGGCACGGTGCGTCTCCTGGAGCAGGTCGGGGACGTCGGCCCAGCGGTGGCAGGCGATCAGCCGTCCCTCCACCTGCTGGGGCTCCGGTTCCGTCTCGTGACACGCGTCCGCCGCGAGCGAGCAGCGCGGCGCGAAGGCGCAGCCGGGCGGGAGGGCGCCCGGAGCGGGCGGGGTGCCCGGGAGGGCGGGAAGACGGCGACGCCTGGGTCCGCCGTCCGGGAGCGAGGCCAGCAGGCCCGCCGTGTACGGCGCCCGGGGACGCGCCAACACCTCGTCCGCCGGGCCGAGTTCGGTGACGCGCCCGGCGTACATCACCAGCACGCGGTCGGCGTGCTCCCGTACGACGTCCATGTCGTGCGTCACCAGCACCAGCGCCGCCCCGACCGCCTCGCGCTGCTCGGCGAGCACCCGGAGTACCTGGTCCCGGTGCTCCTCGTCGAGCGCGGTGGTCGGCTCGTCGGCGACGACGATGTCCGGTTCGTTGACCGTGGCCATCGCGATGACCGCGCGCTGACGCATGCCGCCGGAGTACTCGTGCGGATACGCCCGCGCCTTGCGCGCCGCATCCGGGATCCCCACCCGGTCGAGCGCCGCCACCGCCCGCGCCCGGGCCTCCTGGCGGGAGACGCGGGCCACTGACCGTACGGCGGCGGCGAGTTGGTCGCCCACCGGGTGCACGGGGGAGAGGGCGGAGAGGGCGTCCTGCGGGACGAGCGCGATACGGCGTCCCCGCTGGGACGTGAGGTCGGGCCGGATCGTGCCGCTCGTCGTCGCCTCCGCCGGCAGCATGCCCAGCAGCGCCCGCGCCGTCAGCGACTTGCCCACGCCCGACTCGCCCACCACGGCGAGGACTTCACGCGGGCGCACCTCGAAGGACACCCCGCGCACGGCTTCCACCCCGTCGAAGGCGATCCGCAGATCACGCACCGACAACAGCACGTCCGACTCCATCGGAGGCCTCCTTCCCAACGCCGGGCACACGGGTCGCCCGCTTCACGCGGGTGACCTGCCTTCCTTGCGCATACGACGCTCCCGACACCGCGAGCCCCGCCAGCACGGCCAGCGCCACGGCGGGCGCGAGGGCGGCCCACGGCGCCCGTTCCACATAGGCGCGCGACTCGTCGAGCAGCAGACCCCACTCGGGTGCCGGCGGCTGTGCGCCCAGGCCCAGGAAGCCCAGCGAGGCCAGTGCGAGGGCCATGCCGGGCAGCCGCAGCAGGGCGTGCCGGGCGACCGGCGCGGCCACGGACGGCAGCACATGCCGGGTCAGGATCCACCACGGCGTCGCCCCGATGGCCCGCTGCGCGGTGAGGAACGCCGACGCGCGCACCTCCTGCACCAGCGCCGCCGCATGGGCGGCCAACGGCGGCCAGGAGATCAGCGCGACCGCGAAGGCCGCACCGCCGGTGCCGGGCCCGGCGGCAGCCGCGACCAGGATTCCGACGATCACCGGCGGCAGCGCGTTCGCGATGTCCGACGCGCCCGCCGCGACGCCCGGCAGGAAGCCGAGGGCCAGCGCGAGCAGCAGGCTGGCCAGGCATACGGCGGCCGCCGTGCCGACCGTCGGAGCGGCGCCGTGCCCGAGCCGGGCCAGTACGTCACGGCCGAGTCCGTCGGTGCCGAGCGGGTGCGCCCAGGAGGGCGAGGCCAGCCGGGCGGCGGTGTTCACGGCGTACGGATCGCGCAGCAGACCCCAGCCGATGGCCACGGCCAGGACCGTGAACAGCGTCATCGGGATGGCCGGATGGGTACGGACCGGCCGGACCGGCGGCAGGGACAGCTCGGCGTCACGCAGCGCGGGCCCCAGCAGCCGCCGCCGCAACAGAGCCGCGACGGCACCCGTCACCAGCCCCAGCGCCAGCAGGGCCAGCACCGCCCCCTGGAGCAGCGGCAGATCCTGCGACTTGGCGGCCCCGAGCGCCGTACGCCCGATGCCCGGCACGGCGAACACCGTCTCCACCGCGACCGCGCCCCCGGTCAGACCGACGGCGGCCATCCCGAACTGCGGTACCAGCGGCGGCAGTACACGCCGCAGCGCCGCCGCCGAGATGCGCGCCCTGCTCACCCCGGCGCCCCGCCACAGCTCCACCCACCGCTCGTCCAGCACGGCGGGCAGCGCGTCCGCGACCAGCCGGCCGAGGACGCCGCCCGCCGGGACGCCGAGCGCGAGCGCGGGCAGGACCATGTACTGCGGCCCCTGCCAGCCCGAGGTCGGCAGCCAGCCCAGCCACACCCCGCAGACCAGCAACGCCACGGTGGCCAGCAGGAATTCGGGTACGGCGGCCAGCATCGCGGCCCCCGCCCCGGCCGACCCCCGCCCCCGTACCAGCACCGGCGCGACCAGCACGCAGGCCAGCACCACCGCGAAACCGAAGGCCGCGCCCATCAGCCCCAGCGACACCTGGAGCCCGGCGGTCACCGACGGCAGGACCTCGGTGCCGGACACCCACGACAGGCCGAGGTCCCCGCGCACCAGATCGGAGGCCCAACTCCCCAGCAGTGAAAGGGGACCGGCGTCCAGACCGAGATCCTGTCGTACGGCGTCCAGCGCCTCCTTCGTCGGCTCCTGCTCGGCGGAGCGCGCCCGCAGCACCGTCAGCGCGGGGTCCCTGCCGGAGAGCCAGGGCAGCAGTCCTACGGCGGCCAGGACCGCGACGAGACAGAGAACCCGGGTCACCCCAGCGGCGGTCGGCCTCACTTGACGTACGTGTCCGCCGTGACCAGCTCACGCTCGCGCGGGTCGTGCGCGGCGTCGACGACACCGGTGGCGTCGCCCTGGATCACGCGCTCGTGGAGCATCGGGACGGCGGCGTCGGTGGCCAGCACGGCGGCCTCGCCCGCGATGACGGCCTTGCGGCGCGCGTCGCCCACCGCGGTCTCGCCCGCGCTCTTCAGCGCCTTGTCCACGGAGTCGTCCGCGAGCTGGGAGATGTTGAAGGAGCCGTCGGAGGCGAAGTCGCTGTAGAGGTACGCGGTCGGGTCGCCGGAGTCGAGGACGGTGGCCCGGGACAGGATGAACGCGTCGAACTCGCCCGCCAGCGCGTCGGATTCGATGTTGGCGTACTCCCGGACGTCCAGCTTCACCTTGAAGCCGGCCTTCTGGAGCTGCTGTTGCAGGGTGGCGGCGACCTCGGGCAGTTCGGCGCGGTCGGTGAAGGTGCCGATGGTGATGGTCTGGCCGCTGGCCTTCTTCGCCGCCGCCCGCTTCACCTCGGTGCGCAGGCCGGCGGCCCACGGCAGCGCGGGTCCGAGCAGCCCCTCGGCGACATCGGCGCGGTCCTCGTACACGCCCTTCACGATCGACTCGGCGTCGATGGCCTCGCGGGCGGCGGCCCGCAGGGAGGCGTCCTTGAAGACGCCCTTCTCGGTGTTGAGGTAGAGCGTGTTGGTCCGCGGCATCGGGACCTCGGTGATCAGCTCTTCGTCCAGCAGCGCGGCCTGCGACACCGGGACGGCCTCGACGATGTCGGCCTCGCCGCTGCGCAGGGCGGCGGCGCGGGCGGTGCCGTCCGGCACGAACTTCACGTCGATACCGGGGGCCTTGGCCTTCTTGCCCCAGTAGTCGTCATAGCGATCGAGGGAGGCGGACACGGTGCCGTTGACCTTCGTCAGCTCGAAGGGGCCGGTGCCCGCGCCGAGGGGACTGACCGTCTTTCCGGTGTACGCCTTCGCGGCGAGGATCGACAGCTGGGGCGAGCTGAGCCGCTGCGGGACGAGAGGGTCCTCGTCGGCGGTGGTGACCGTGACGGTGCCGGAGCCCTGTGCCTTCAGGGTCAGCTCGACGCCGTCGAGGATGCGGGGCTTGGGGGAGGCGGCGGCCGCAGCGGTGAGCGACCGCACGACGGCCTCGGCGTCCAGCGCGGTTCCGTCGTGGAAGGTGACGCCGTCGCGTATCTCGAAGGTCCACGTCCGTCCGGACTGCCGCCACTTGGTGGCCAGCGCGGGTTCGGCGTCGCCCTCCGCGTCCAGCTTCACCAGCGTCTCCGCTGTCGACCAGCGCGACAGCTTGAAGGCGTCGTCGGAGAGCGGGGAGAGACCTGAGCGCGGCGGCTGCATATGGGCGACGCGGATGCGCTTGCCGTCGTCCCCGGCGGAGGACCCCGAGCCCGAGAAACAACCGGTGAGCAGCACGGAGGCGGCAGAGACCGCGGTGAGGGAGAGCAAGCGGGCAGGGACGCGCACGGGGACACTCCGAGTAAAGGGGTGGTCAAAGGTTGAGCGTGCGACGACCGTAGCATGATGACAATCGTTTTCAGAAGAGTGTCCGGATCTACAGCCTTGCCGCTTTCAGCGCCATGTGCAGCAGCAACCGGTGCTCGCCGTCGTCCAGGTCCAGGCCGGTCAACTTCTCGACGCGGGAGAGGCGGTAGTAGAGCGTCTGCCGGTGGATGCCCAGTTCGGCGGCGGTGCGGGCGGCCTGGCCGGCGCAGTCGAGGTAGACCTCGGCGGTGCGGGCGAGGTCGCGGTGGGCGGGGGTGAGGAGAGGGGTGACGGCCGGGTCGTGGGTGGCGTCCGGGGGCAGCGAGGTGAGCAGCCGGTACGGGCCGATGCGGTGCCACTCGGCCACCGGACCGAACCGGGGTTCGGCCAGGGCGGCGCGCGCGGCTGCCGAGGCCTCCTGCCAGGCGGTGCCCAACTCGGCGAGTCCGGTGCGCGGTTCGCCGACCCCGGCCGCGCCCGCCCCCTCCTTGAGCAGCCGTGTCGCCGCCGCCAGCGCCGGGGTCCGGGCGTCCGGTGACCGCAGCCGGACCAGTACGGCGAGGCTCTGGCCGGCGGTGCCCCACGGGACCGTGCACAGCGCCGTCGCGTGCGGGACCGTACGGGCCGACGGGGCGTCGTCCGGGTCGGGCGACGGCCAGGGCGCGATGCACACGACGGCGTGCAGGCCTTCGCCGCGCGGGCCGAGGGCCGTACGCAGCGCCGCCACTGCCATGTCCCGCTGCCAGCCGCGCTCGGCGGTCAGCACTTCCCGCAGCTCCCGTGTGAGATCCGCGCCCGCCTGCGCCTCGTCGGCAAGCAGTGCGCCGATCCGCCCGGTCACATCCATCGCGGCGGCGAGCTGCTGCTCGGTGGGGCCCGGCTCGCCCTCGAGCAGCCAGACGTACCCGAGGACGACACCCCGATGGCGTACGGGGAGACAGATCCGTCCCCGGTGGACCCCGGCCTCCGGAGTGGGCGGGATGCGGACCGGGGCGGTCGCGCGGGTGATGCCGAACCCCTCGAACCACGCCCGGACCGCCGCCGTCGAGCGCCGGGTCAGGATCGAGCGGGCGCGCACCGGGTCCAGGGCGGACGCATCCAGCTCGTCCTCGCTGTCGTACGCGCCGAAGGCGATCAGCTCGAAGTCGCGGTTCTCCAGCGTCGCGGGGACGCCGAGCAACTCGGAGATCTCGTCGACCAGCTCTTGGTAGTCGTCCGCTCGGTGAAAAGAAGGAGTGTCGGCCGTCACTCGGGCATTCTCCCGCAGAATCACCGGGCCTTCATACATCTGTCTGAGATCTGCGGCACGGATGCGTGACAGCTGTCGATGGCCGACGATCGGAGGGATCCTTAGGTTTCACGGTGGTTCTATCTGCTGTTTGTGGAGGTGCCCCGTGCTGGGTCCCGTGATTCTTGCCGCGTCGCGCAGCGACCGGATGCGACGCCTGATCTCGGCGGCCCCGGTGACCAAGCAGGTCGTCGACCGCTTCATCCCCGGTGAGACGGTCGACGAGGTCGTGCCGATCATCCAGGACCTGACGTCCAAGGGCCTGGAGCTGACCATGGACGTCGTCGGCGAGGACATCACCAACCCCGAGCAGGCCGAGGCGGCCCGCGACGCCTACCTGGAGCTGATCGACCGGCTCAAGGAGCTGGAGCTGGGCGCCCGTGCCGAGATGTCCGTGAAGCTGTCGATGTTCGGCCAGGCGCTGGACGGCGGTCACGACCTGGCACTGGCCAACGTCCGTCCCGTCGTCGAGGCCGCCGCCGCGATCGGCACCACGGTCACCCTGGACGCGGAGGACCACACCACCCTCGACTCGATGTTCGCGATCCACGACGAGCTGCGGAAGGAGTTCCCGCAGACCGGCTGCGTCATCCAGGCCTACCTCTTCCGCACCGAGGCCGACGCCCGCCGCCTCGCCGCGAACGGCAGCCGCGTACGGCTCGTGAAGGGCGCGTACAAGGAGCCCGCCGACGTCGCCTACCAGCAGAAACACGAGACCGACAAGGCGTACGTCCGCATCCTCAAGGTTCTGATGGAGGGCGACGGGTACCCGATGATCGGGTCCCACGACCCGCGCCTGATCTCCATCGCCCAGGAACTGGCCCGGCGTGCCCGGCGCAAACTCGACGAGTACGAGTTCCAGATGCTCTACGGCATCAGGAGCGACGAGCACCTCCGGCTCGCCGCCCAGGGCCACCGCATGCGCGTCTACACCGCCTACGGCACCGACTGGTACGGCTATTTCATGCGACGGCTCGCGGAGAAGCCGGCCAACCTGCTCTTCTTCGCTCGCTCGACCCTCACCAAGGGCTGACCCACCCGCTCAGTAAGGAGTTACGGAACTTATGGACGCTGTGACCCAGGTCCCCACCCCCGTCAACGAGCCGGTGCACGGCTATGCCCCCGGCTCGCCCGAGCGTGCCCGGCTGGAGGCCAGGCTCAAGGAGCTGGCCGAGAACCCGGTCGACCTGCCGATGACGATCGGCGGCGAGAAGCGGATGGGCGGCGGCGAGCGGTTCGACGTCGTGCAGCCGCACAACCACAAGGCGCGTCTCGGCACGTACGGCAACGCCACCCAGCAGGACGCGCAGGACGCCATCGACGCGGCCCTCGCCGCCGCTCCGGCCTGGCGTGCGATGTCGTTCGACGACCGTGCCGCGATCATCCTGCGCGCGGCCGAGCTGCTGTCCGGCCCGTGGCGGGAGACGCTGGCCGCCTCCACCATGCTCGGCCAGTCGAAGACCGCCCAGCAGGCGGAGATCGACACGCCCTGTGAGCTGATCGACTTCTGGCGCTTCAATGTCGCCTACGCCCGCGATCTGCTCGCCGAGCAGCCGGTCGCCAACTCCCCGGGCGTCTGGAACCGCCTCGACCACCGCCCGCTGGAGGGCTTCGTCTACGCGATCACGCCGTTCAACTTCACGGCGATCGCGGGCAACCTGCCCACCGCCCCCGCCCTGATGGGCAACGTCGTCGTCTGGAAGCCGTCCCCGACGCAGACCCACGCCGCCGTGCTGCTGATGCAGCTGCTGGAGGAGGCGGGCCTGCCCAAGGGCGTCATCAACCTGGTCACCGGCGACGGCATCGAGGTCTCCAAGGTCGCCCTCGAGCACCGCGACCTCGCCGGCATCCACTTCACCGGCTCGACCAAGACCTTCCAGTACCTGTGGAAGACGGTCGGCGCCAACATCGAGAAGTACCGCTCCTACCCGCGCATCGTCGGCGAGACCGGCGGCAAGGACTTCGTGGTCGCCCACCCGAGCGCCGACCCCGCGATCCTGAAGACCGCCCTCACCCGCGGCGCCTTCGAGTACCAGGGCCAGAAGTGCTCGGCGACCTCCCGGGCGTACATCCCGGCGTCGATCTGGAACTCCGGTTTCCGTGACGAGTTGGCGACCGAGGTCGACGGCGTCGCCATGGGCGACGTCACCGACCTGTCGAACTTCATCGGCGCGGTCATCGACGAGCGCGCCTTCGCCAAGAACAAGGCCGCGATCGACCGGGCCAAGGAGGACCCGACCTGCACGATCGTCGCGGGCGGCGCCTACGACGACTCGGTCGGCTACTTCGTCCGCCCGACGGTCGTCGAGTGCACGGACCCGGCCAACGAGGTCTTCACCACCGAGTACTTCGGCCCGTTCCTCGCGGTGCACGTCTACGAGGACGACCGGTACGAGGAGATGCTGACCCAGATGGAGTCGGTCACCGACTACGCCCTCACCGGCTCGGTCATCGCGGGCGATCGCGCGGCGGCGGCGTACACGATGGACAAGCTGCGCTACGCGGCCGGCAACTTCTACATCAACGACAAGTCGACCGGCGCCGTCGTCGGCCAGCAGCCCTTCGGCGGCGGCCGTGCCTCCGGCACCAACGACAAGGCCGGCGCTCCGCAGAACCTGATGCGCTGGACCCTGACCCGCGCCATCAAGGAGACGCTGGTCCCGCCGACCGACTACACCTACCCGCACATGGGCTGACGGCCCCGGCGAAACTCCGCCCCCGTTCCGGATCCCCCCTCCGGAGCGGGGGCGGTTTCCATGCCCCGGCGGGCACACTGGACACCCATGGAGACCGTCACGACGGACGACGGCGTACGGCTGTGGGCGAGCCGGTCGGGCCGGGGCGAGCCGCTGGTGCTGTGCCACGGCGGACCGGGACTGTGGGACATGTTCGAGGACGTGGCCTCCCTGCTCGCCGACACGGCCACGGTCGTGCGCTGGGACCAGCGCGGCTGCGGGCGTTCGGAGCGGTGCGCGGGGCCATGGACGACCGAGCGTTTCGTGGCCGACCTGGACGCCGTACGACGGCACTTCGGCCTCGACCGGATGGCGCTGCTCGGCCATTCCTGGGGCGCGCAGCTGGCGTTGAGCTATGCGCTGGACCGTCCGGAACGGGTCGATGCGCTGATCTACGTCAGCGGTACGGGCATCGTGCCGGAGTCGGACTGGCACGGCCCCGTCAAGGAGAACTTCCTCGCGCGGCTCGGTGAGGATCCCGAACGGCTGTCCCGTTGGCAGGACTTGCCCAAGGAGGACCGGGAGCGTGCGGTGCTCCAGTGGTCCGCCGAGTTCGAGGACCGTGAGCGGGCGCTGGAGCATGCCGGGCGGATGGCCGACCCCTGGTTCGGCATCAACACCGAGTGCAACACGGCCCTGAACGCCGAGAGCCGGCGCACCTGGGGCGCCCCTCAGCTGTACGACGCCTGCCGCGCCCTGGACCTGCCCGTCCTCATCGTCGACGGTGCCCAGGACATCCGCCCGCGCTCAGCCGTCGACTCCCTGGAGCGGGCCCTGCCGAACGTCCGCCGGGTGAGCCTGCCGGAGGCCGGGCACCTGCCGTGGGTGGAGGATCCGAAGGGCTTTCGGGAGGCGGTCGTGCCGGCGCTGCGGTGACCTACTCGGCGATCTCCGTCCGCTCCCACCACTCGTACACGGGCAGCCGGCCCTCCGTCGTGTCTTCGTGCCGCTCGGTCGCCCGGAAGTGCTCGTATCCGCCGCGCAACTTGATCTTCACGTCTGTCCCCGGGGGCGGGGCCGGGACGATCCGCTCGGGCAGATCGTCGGGGCCGCCCGCGAGCAGTGCCTTGGCCGTGTCACTCATGAGGTCACGGGTTCCCGCTGCCGCGGGACGAAGTCGCATGCCGCGAAAAGGATCAGTCGTGTGGGGGAGGGGGATCCGGTGAAATCCCAGGTCAGCGCGGTGTGACGTAATCCGCCGTCTCAGATAGTAGGAAGTCCGAGTAATTGTGGAGACAGACGCTCCGTCCTCCCTTAACTTTGTAGGAGCCGAACGTCTCGCTCGATCAAGCGAATGGCGGACGTGAGCCGGGCCCCGTGCAGGCAACCCCTGCGGCCACCGCTCCCCGCCCCACCCGGCGTCTCGTAACCCCTGCCCGAACTCCAGGATTATTCGAAGGAGTCGATTTCTCATGGCCGAGACGACCGCCCGCCGTCGAGTCCGTCACCTCTCCCGCACGAGCGAGTCCGACCGCAAGAACGCGGCCGCCGCCCTCCAGCGCGCCCTCGACCGCCGGGACAACGGCGGCGCGACGGGCCACTGAGCCGGCGCCTGTCGCACAGAGAAACCCCATACCGGGAGCCGCGCCCGTACGGGGTGCGGTGCGGGGCCTATGCTCCGCGCCGCACCTCGAAGTGGTCGATGCGTTCGCCGCTCTGCGCCAGCGCCGACACCTTCAGCCGGGGTGCCGCACCGCTCTCTGCCTCCACCGAGAGGAAGGAGAAGCCCCGGTAGCGCACCCGCGACCACTCCACGGTCTCCGTCTTGGCGAGCCGTGACCTGGTCCACTGGAAGGTCGTCACCGACTCGCGCTCGCGGACATGACCCTCGTAACTCTCCTCAGCGCCGACCGGAAAGCCGTACAGATCCTTGCCGCCGCCGCCCGCGGTGACGTACACGATCCCGTCGCGCGTCGGATCCGTCGACTCGCCGATCGGTACCGGCTTGCCGACCTCGCCGTTCTTGATGGCGTCCGTCCGCTCGTACACATGGTTGTGTCCGTTGATCACCAGGTCCACCTCGTGCCGCGCGAACAGCGGCAGCCACTCGGCGCGTACGCCGCCGTCGGAGGCGTGGGTCGACGTGGAGTAGGCGCAGTGGTGGAAGAAGACGACGATGAAGTCGACGTCCGCGGACGACCGCAGTTCACGCAGCTTCTCGTCCAGCCACTTCGTCTGCCGGCCGTCCGTGTAGCCGAGGTTGGCCGGGATCTCGTACGACACGTCGTTCGCGTCCAGCGCCACCACACCGACGTTTCCGTAGGTGAACGCGTACACGCCCGGGGCGCTGCGCGGGTCGAAGCCGTTGTCCGGGAGGGAGAAGCGGGCCGCCTGGCCGCCGTAGCCGTCCGGCGAGTACCAGGCCTCCATGTCGTGGTTGCCGGTGGTCACCATCCACGGCACCGATCTGGCCACCGTCTCCGTCTGCTTGAGGAACAGGTCCCAGTGCCCGGGGTCGTAGGAGTCCGACTCCTTGCCCCGGCCGTTGACGTTCGCGTAGCAGATGTCGCCGGCGTGCAGATGGAAGGCGGGGTCCTGGCGGAGCAGTACGTGGTCGTTGGCTGCCGCGTCCTTGCCCACGCCCTGGTCGCCGAACGCGGTGAAGACGAAGGTCTTGGGAGTCGCCGGCGCCGTGCGGAAGGAGCTGATCGTCGAGCGGCGGTCCGGGGAGGCCGGGTCGAAGCCGTCGTGGCCGACGCCGTAGTAGTACGTGGTGCCGGGGCGCAGGCCGTCCAGGGCCGCGTGCACGTAGTACTGCTCGAACGCCGGGCGCACGCCCTGGAGTTCGGGGGTGTGCAGATCGCGCACCTCGGCCTCGATCTTCCGGCTCAGCTCCTCGGGCCGGGTGCCGATCCGGACGTACGGCTTCTTCACCGCGGCCGGAACCTGCCAGGAGATCCGCATCTGCGTCTTCGGGTCGGCGCCGAAGGCGAGATGGCGGCCGAAGGGGGTGACGACGGAGCCGGGGACCTTGGTGGTGGCGGAGGTCGTGGCGGAGGGTGACGGCTTGGTCGTCGTCGTTCCCGATTCCGAACATCCGGTGAGCAGTCCGCCCGATACCGCGCCCGCCGTCACCAGCGTGCGGCGGCGGGTCAGTCTGGTGCGCAGGTACTCGTGCTGCTCGGCCATGCTCATCCGGCGCGCGAGCTGCGGCGGAATACCGAAGTCGGGAAGGTCCATGGCTGTGAACTTCCCAGCGAAGCCCAACACCCGCCATACGTACGGGTGAACGGAGGCCGACGCCGTGGTGTTGCCGTCGGCCGTCTGTCCGCATCCCGGACTCCTTGTGTCATCCCATGGGACGAGAGGTAGGGTGCCGATATGTCTCGCAGCCTCAATCTCGCAGTGATCCCCGGTGACGGCATCGGCCAGGAGGTCGTGGCCGAAGGCCTGAAGGTCCTCTCCGCCGTCCTCCCGCAGGATGTGAAGCTGGAGACGAAGGAGTACGACTTCGGCGCCCAGCGGTACCACGCCACCGGTGAGACCCTCACCGACGCGGACGTGGACGCCCTGAGGAAGCACGACGCCATCCTGCTCGGCGCCATCGGCGACCCCTCGGTCCCATCCGGCGTGCTGGAGCGCGGCTTCCTGCTGAAGCTCCGCTTCCTCTTCGACCACCACGTCAACCTGCGTCCGTCGAAGCTGCTTCCGGGTGTGGACACGCCGTTGAAGGGTGAGCCGTCCATCGACTTCGTCGTGGTCCGCGAGGGCACCGAAGGCCCGTACACCGGCAACGGCGGCACCATCCGCAAGGGCACCGAGCACGAGGTCGCCACCGAGGTCTCCGTGAACACGGCCTTCGGTGTCGAGCGCGTGGTGCGCGACGCGTTCGCCCGTGCGCAGGCTCGTCCCCGCAAGAAGCTCGCACTGATCCACAAGAACAATGTGCTGACCTTCGCGGGTCACCTGTGGACGAACATCTTCAACAAGGTGGCCGAGGAGTTCCCCGAGGTCACCACCGAGTACATGCACGTCGACGCGGCGACCATCTACCTGGTCACCCAGCCCGAGCGGTTCGACGTGATCGTCACCGACAACCTCTTCGGCGACATCATCACCGACCTCGCCGCCGCCGTCTCCGGCGGCATCGGCGTCGCCGCGAGCGGGAACATCAACCCGTCCGGCGAGTTCCCCTCGATGTTCGAGCCGGTCCACGGTTCCGCGCCCGACATCGCGGGCCAGGGCAAGGCCGACCCCACCGCCACGGTCCTGTCCGTCGCCCTGCTCCTGCGCCACCTCGGCTACGAGGCCGAGGCCGCCCGGATCGACGAGGCGGTCTCCGTCGACCTGGCCGAGCGCACCGGCAAGCCCGCCCGCAGCACCGCCGAGATCGGCGACGCACTCGCGGTACGAGTAGCCGGCTGACCCGCCGCGCTACAACAAGCCGCCGGGTCTTCAAGTACCCGGCGGCTTTTCTATGTCCCCGCCGGGTGCCACCATCATCCTCTGGGTCGCATTCACGCCGATATCTTCCACGGCCCGCGCTTGCGATAATCGAACGCGGAGCCGCGGTATGAGGGAATGCTCGGACGTCCTAGCACTGGCCACTGGCAGTACTGGCGTGAGCGCGGCCCGTCACACACAACCGGTGAAGGACAACTCATGACGACGCCCACGATCGAGCTCAAGCCCTCGGCCTCGCCACTCTCCGACGCGGAGCGTGCGGCGATCCTGGCCAACCCCGGGTTCGGCCGCCACTTCACCGACCACATGGTGGTCATCAAGTGGACGGCGGGCCGCGGCTGGCACGACGGCCAGCTCGTCCCGTACGCGCCGCTCTCCCTCGACCCCGCCACCATGGTCCTGCACTACGCGCAGGAGATCTTCGAGGGACTGAAGGCCTACCGCCAGCCCGACGGCTCCGTGGCCATGTTCCGCCCGGACAAGAACGCCAAGCGCTTCCAGGCGTCCGCCCGCCGCCTCGGCATGCCGGAGCTGCCGGTCGAGACGTTCATCGAGGCGTGCGACGCGCTGGTGAAGCAGGACGCGGCCTGGGTTCCGGCGCACGGCGGCGAGGAGTCCCTGTATCTGCGGCCGTTCATGATCGCCACGGAGGTCGGGCTGGGCGTGAAGCCGGCCGGCGAGTACCTCTTCCTGGCCATCGCCTCTCCCGCGGGCGCCTACTTCCCCGGCGGCGTGAAGCCGGTCTCCATCTGGCTCTCCGAGGACCGCGTCCGCGCCGTCCCCGGCGGCATGGGCGACGCGAAGACGGGCGGCAACTACGCGGCCTCCCTCCTCGCCCAGGCCGAGGCCGCCGCCAAGGGCTGCGACCAGGTCTGCTACCTCGACGCCGTCGAGCACAAGTGGATCGAGGAACTCGGCGGTATGAACCTGTACTTCGTGTACGGCGACAAGATCGTCACCCCCGCGCTCACCGGTTCCATCCTCGAGGGCGTCACCCGCGACTCCCTGCTCACCGTCGCCCGCGACCTCGGCTACAGCTCCGAGGAGGGCCGCGTCTCCATCGACCAGTGGCAGCGCGACGCCGAGAACGGCACCCTCACCGAGGTCTTCGCCTGCGGCACCGCCGCCGTCATCACCCCCGTCGGCACCGTCAAGCGCGAGGGCGCCGAGTGGCAGCAGTCGGGCGGCGAGCCGGGCGAGGTCACGCTGAAGCTCCGTCAGGCGCTGCTGGACATCCAGCGCGGTGTCACGGAGGACAAGCACGGCTGGATGCACCCGCTGGGCTGAGCGCACACCGCGCACGCCGAAGCCCGCCCCGGAAGGTCGTGTCCGGGGCGGGCTTCGCCTTCTCAGGACCTCTCGCCCCGCACCCGATCGAGGATGCCCTCGGTCAGCTCTCCCGCCCGGTCGTCGAGGTTCCACTTCCCGTCCCGGTAGGCGTGGTTGCTCACCCAGAAGACGAGGACGCCGTCGCGCAGGGAGCGGCCGAGCAGCGCCAGTGACCAGTCGTTGCCGCCGTCGTGCCAGGCCACCGGGCCGTCGGGGGTGTCGCTGATGGTCCAGCCGTAGCCGTACGAGTCGTCCGAGTCGGGCTCCGGCACGCGTGGCTCGAACAGCTTGTCCCTGGCCCGCGCCGACAGGATCTCGTCGCCCAGCAGAGCGCGGTGCCAGCGGAGCATGTCGCCCGCGGTGGAGAGCATGCCGCCGTTGCCGCGCAGGTTCCAGTACGGCCCGTCGGCGGCCCACGGGTGGTCGAAGGGCCTGCCCTGGCTCCGGCCCGCGCTGTCGTACTCCACGGCGACCAGATGCCGTGGCCACCGGGGCAGCACGTACCCGGTCCGGGTCATGCCGGCCGGGGCGAACAGATGCCGGGCCAGGAACGGCTCGTAGCCCTCCCCGGACGCCTTCTCGACGATCGCGGCGAGCAGGCTGTAGCCGGTGTTGGAATAGGAGAACTCCGCTCCCGGCGCCGACCGGAGCTTCGACGCCAGCGCCCCGCGCACCAGTTCGTCGCGCGAGAGGGCGTCGTAGTCGTCGCCGAGCCCCTCGATCAGGCCCGACGTGTGGGTGAGCAGGTGCTCGATCGTGATGGCGCGCTTGTCGTCCGGCACCGGTCCGAGGTACCGGCCGATGCGGTCGCTCACCCGGAGCCGGCCCATCGCCTCCAGTTTCACGATCGCGGCCGCCGTGAACTGCTTGGTGACCGACCCGACGTCGTACACCGTGCGGCAGCTCGCGGGGGTGCCGGCGGCGCGGTTCGACGTGCCGAACCCGCCGCAGTACGCGAGTTCGTCACCGTGTGCGGCGAGCACGGTGCCGCCGGCGCCCTTGGGCCAGGTGCGGTGGACGAAGTCGGCGACCGAGTCGCCGTCGTGCGGCGGTCGTGACTCGGCCGGGGGAGCGCCGAGCAGCAGCAGCGCCAGTACGGCGGCGGCAGCGCCGGCGAGGCGGCGGCGGGAGCGGGAGCGGAGAGACGGACCCATGTGACCTCCAACGGCGGGAATCCGCACCGAGGTTGACCGCCGCTCTCGCCGTTGCTCAAGCTGTCAGGGCGTTCGAGCTTGTGCGAACCTGTGTACGTCCAGCTCACCAGGGGGGATCACGATGACCACCGCACCGCCCACACCGCCCGACACCGACGCCGCCGCCTTCGTCGCCGCACTGCGCCGCCTCAAGGCCTGGTCGGGCCTCAGCTACCGCCGCCTGGAACGCCGCGCGGCGGACGCGGGCCACACCCTGCCGTACTCCACGGCGGCGACCATGCTGGGCCGCGAACGGCTGCCCCGCGCGGAACTCGTCGCCGCGTTCGTGGCGGCGTGCGGGGTGCGCGGGGCGGAGGCCGAGGCGTGGCTGGACGCACGCAGCCGTATCGCTTGCGGGGCGGCGGACGCGGGACGCGCTGCGGTGGACGCGGGAGGTTCCGTCGGGCTTGCTGCGGTGGACGCGGGGAGCCCCGCCTGGCGCCCCGCAGTGGTGACGCCGCCGGCCCGGAGCGAGCCGATGGAGGCCGTGCCGCTGCGGCGTCCACGGCCACTGCGGTGGGCGCCGGTCGCCGCTGCCGTGATCCTGACCGCCCTCCTCGGCGGGGCACTGGCGAGCGGCGATCTCACCGACGACGAGGAGATACGGCAGTCGCGGACCGCCTACGACGTCACCGAGGCGCGCTGAGCCTTGGTGCCCTCGACACCCTCGGCGGCCACCGGCGTACGACCCGCCCGCGCCGTCAGCGCCAGGTAGCCGATCCCGCCCACCGCGCCCGACAGCAGGAAGCTGCAGTCGACCCCGCCGGTCAGGGCCAGCAGCGGGCCCTCGTACGACGGCAGGGACACGGCCAGCAGACCGGTCACCGCGCCGGCCGCCCAGGACACGGTCGCCGGGATGTGCCAGCCTGCCCGGTACCAGTAAATGCCGCCCCGGGAGCGGCGGTTGAAGACCTGGAGGGCCTCCGCGTCGTAGGCGCCGCCGCAGCGGACATGGCCGATGAGGGTGATCACCGCCCACGGCGTGCCGATCGCCGTCAGCAGCAGCACGAAAGACGTCATCGCCGACTGGGCCTCCCACGCGTAGTGCCCGACGAACACACAGGCCGTGGCGATGACCGCGACGGCACAGGTCGCCCGTGCGCGGGAGGCACGCGGGACGATCGCGTCCAGGTCGAGGCCCATGGAGTACAGCATCAGGCCCGCGTTGCCGACCGAGCCCGCGGAGGCGGCCAGCAGGAGAGGCAGCAGGTACCAGGTGGGGGCGGCATCCACCAGCGGGCCCGCGTAGTCGAGGGCCGCGCGTGCCGCGTACGCCGTGAAGGTGCCGAAGAGTTGGGGGATCAGCAGGCCCAGCAGCAGCCCGAGCCAGGTCGCGTGCAGGACCCGGCGAGATGTGTGGCGGGCGGGTGAGATGTACCGGGTGTAGTCGCCGAGGAGGGTGATGAAGGCGATCGGCCCGGACAGGCCCGCCGCCACCATCGCCAGCAGCCACGTCGGCCAGAACCCGCCCAGCAGATACCCGCCCGCCTCCGGCAGCGCGCCCGTCGTGAAGTCCGGGGCGTACGCGAAGACGCCGAGCAGCAGTAGGGCCGTCATGCCGATCGCGAGGACGCGGGACATGGCGAGCAGCACGCGGTAGCCGTAGATCGCGCCCGCGACAGTCGCCGCGGCGAGCAGCCCGTACACAGTGCCATATGACATTCCATCAGTCGGCAGTCCGAACAGCCGGCCCAGGACGCTCACCATCACATCACCGCCGATCCACAGGGTCAGGGCGGTGTAACCGAGGGCCAGCAGCAGGCCGACGACCGAGCCGACCAACCGGCCGCGCACGCCGAACTGGGCGCCGGACGACGTCGACAGGTTCGTCGCGGTGCGCAGGGAGACCAGCGCCAGCGGAGCCGTGAACAGCGTGCCGAGCACCGTGCCCACGGCGATCGAGCTCACCGACGCCCACCAGTCGAGGCCGAAGGACGGCGGCAGCCAGCCGAAGACGATCACGCCCAGGCAGAGGTTCGAGCCGAGCAGGATCGAGACGAGGTCGCGGGGGGAACTGGTGCGTTCCTCGTCGGGGACGGTGTCGACTCCGCGCTGTTCCATCGGCATACCTGGTCTCCTTCGCCTTGCCCGACACTTAGAACGCCACTCAATGTGAGTTATGTGATGGGAGACGTCAACCCTTCCGTTCTCGTGCGTTCATGTTTAGAGTGACGCTCGAAACGAAGGGAACGACATGCGGCTGACCCCCACCGAACGCGACCGGCTGCTGCTCTTCGGGGCCGCCGAGCTGGCCCGCGCACGCCGGGCCCGAGGGCTCCGGCTCAATGTGCCGGAAGCCACCGCGCTCATCGCGGACACCGTCTGCGAGGCGGCCCGGGACGGCGTCCGGCTCGCCGAGGCCATCGAGCGGGCCCGGTCGGTCCTGGGACCCGATGACGTGCTGCCGGGCGTCGCGGACGTCGTCACCGAGGTGCATGTCGAGGCCGTCTTCGACGACGGTTCGCGGCTCGCGGTGGTCTCGGACCCGATCGGGGGCGGTCTGGGGGAGGGCGCCCCCGGTGCGCTGCTGCCGGGACCGGAACACGCCGAGCCCGAGGCGGTCGTACGGCTGCAGGTCACCAACACCGCCACCGTGCCGGTCTCGGTGACGTCCCACTTCCACTTCTTCGAGGCCAACCCGCGCCTGGACTTCGTACGCGAGAAGGCCTACGGCATGCGGCTCGCCGTGCCCGCCGGGTCGTCGGTGCGGTTCGGGCCGGGGGAGAGCGTCGAGGTCGGGCTCGTGCCCATCGGGGGTGAGCGGATCGCGATCGGGTTCGCCGGTCTGGTCGACGGGGCGCTGGACGCGCCGGGGGTGAAGGAAGAGGCCCTGCGCAGGGCCGCCGCCTGCGGATATCTGGGAGTCGAGCGGTGAATCCGTACGAGTACGCAGCCACCCACGGCCCGCGCGCGGGCGACCGCGTCCGCCTCGGCGACTCGGGTCTGGTGATCCGCGTCGAGGACGACTCGCAGCGCTACGGCGACGAGTTCCTCGCCGGGTTCGGCAAGACCGCGCGCGACGGGCTGCACCTCAAGGCAGCCGCCGTGCGGGAGACCTGTGACGTCGTGATCAGCAACGTGGTCGTGATCGACGCCGTGCAGGGAATCCGGAAGGTCTCCATCGGCATCCGTGAGGGACGCGTCTGCTCCATCGGGCGGGCCGGGAACCCGGACACCCTCGACGGGGTCGATGTCGTCGTCGGCACGGGCACGTCGATCGTGTCCGGCGAGGGGCTCATCGCCACCGCCGGTGCCGTGGACACGCACGTCCATCTGCTGTCGCCGCGGATCATGGAGGCGTCACTGGCGTCCGGGGTGACCACCATCATCGGGCAGGAGTTCGGGCCCGTGTGGGGCGTCGGGGTCAACTCGCCCTGGGCGCTGCGGCATGCGTTCAACGCCTTCGACGCCTGGCCGGTCAACATCGGCTTCCTGGGCCGGGGTTCGTCGTCGCACGAAGCGCCCCTGGTGGAGGCCCTGGCCGAAGGGGGCGCCTGTGGCTTCAAGGTGCACGAGGACATGGGCGCCCATACGCGGGCGCTGGACACGGCGTTGCGGGTCGCCGAGGAGCACGATGTCCAAGTCGCCCTGCACAGCGACGGGTTGAACGAGTGCCTGTCGGTCGAGGACACCCTGCGGGTCCTGGAGGGGCGTACGATCCACGCCTTCCACATCGAGGGCTGCGGCGGCGGACATGTGCCGAACGTGCTGAAAATGGCGGGCGTCGCGAACGTCATCGGCTCCTCCACCAACCCCACCCTGCCCTTCGGCCGGGACGCGGTCGCCGAGCACTACGGCATGATCGTCTCCGTCCACGACCTGAAGACCGACCTGCCGGGCGACGCCGCCATGGCCCGCGACCGCATCCGCGCCGGGACCATGGGCGCCGAGGACGTGCTGCACGACCTGGGCGCGATCGGCATCACCTCGTCGGACGCGCAGGGCATGGGACGCGCGGGCGAGACGGTGCGCCGTACGTTCGCGATGGCCGGGAAGATGAAGGCCGAGCTCGGCGCCCCGGACGACGGCCACGACAACGAACGCGTCCTGCGCTACATGGCCAAGCTGACGATCAACCCGGCCATCGCGCACGGACTTTCCCACGAGGTCGGCTCCATCGAGGTCGGCAAGCTCGCCGACATCGTGCTGTGGCGGCCGGAGTACTTCGGCGCCAAGCCGCAGCTCGTACTGAAGGCGGGCTTCCCGGCGTACGGCGTGGTCGGCGACCCCAACGCCGCCACCGACACCTGCGAACCCCTCGTCCTCGGACCGCAGTTCGGGGCGTACGGCGCCACCCCCGCCGACCTCTCCGTGGCCTTCGTCGCCCAGGCCGCCGTCGACCAGGGCGACGACTCGATGCCGACGCGGCGCCGCAGGGTCGCCGTGCGCGGCACGCGCGGTATCGGACCGGCCGACCTGCGCCGCAACTCCCGTACCGGAACCGTCGAGGTGGACCAGCGCACCGGCCTGGTCACCCTCGACGGCGATCCGCTCCGCTCCGAGCCCGCCGACTCGGTCTCCCTCAACCGCCTGTACTTCCTGTGAGGAACCCTGTGAGCACTCCCGCCTCCGACGGCTTCCGCATGCCCGCCGAGTGGGCTCCGCACGAGCGCACCTGGATGGCATGGCCGGGTCCGAACCCGACCTTCGAGGACCCGGAGGACCTGGCGGACTCCCGTGCCGCGTGGGCGTCGGTCGCCCGGGCGATCCGCCGGTTCGAGCCGGTGACGGTGGTGTGCGGCCCGGGGCAGGCCGACCGAGCCCTGCTCGGCGACGGCATCGAGATCGTCGAGCGCGAACTCGACGACGCCTGGATGCGGGACATCGGGCCGACCTTCCTGACCGACGGGCGTGAACTCGCCGCCGTCGACTGGACGTTCAACGGCTGGGGCGCCCAGAGCTGGGCCCGCTGGGAGCGCGACGCGAAGATCGCCGCGTGTGTCTCGGACCTCGCGGGTGCGGTGAAGACGTACGCCTCGAAACTCGTCAACGAAGGCGGTGCGATCCACGTCGACGGCGAGGGCACGGTGCTGCTGACCGAGACGGTCCAGCTCGGCCCCGAGCGCAATCCCGGCTGGACGAAGGAGCAGGTCGAGGCGGAGATCCACGCCCACCTCGGCACCCGCAAGGCGATCTGGCTGCCGCGCGGCCTCACCGGCGACTACCCGCCCCACGGCTTCGGCACCCTGGGCCACGTCGACATCGTCGCCGCCTTCGCCCGCCCGGGTGTGGTCGTGGCCCATGTGCAGCCGGACCCGGCGCACCCCGACCACGAGGTGACGAAGGAGGTCGTCGGCCTGCTGACGTCCCAGACGGACGCGCGCGGCCGCCGGCTGGAGGTCGTCGAGGTGCCCGCCCCGACCGTCCTTGAGGCGGACGGTCACTGGGCCGACTACTCCTACATCAACCACTACCTCTGCAACGGCGGCGTGGTGCTCTGCGGTTTCGACGACCCCCGCGACGAGATCGCGGCCGGGATCTTCCGCCGGCTGTTCCCGGAGCGGACGGTGACGCTCGTGGACGCCCGGACGATCTTCGCGGGCGGCGGCGGCATCCACTGCATCACCCAGCAGCAGCCCAGGGTGCCGGTCAGGTAGAACGTACGGGTGAACGTACTGCTCTGCGCCGCTTGCGCACGTCGGATGACCGAGCCGCCGCGACCGCAGGAGACCCCCGTATGACCGCACCGGGAGCCCGTCGCCGTACCCCCGCCCCGCCCCGCGAGGACGTTCTCGCCGCCGCCATGGAGATGATCGCCGAGCGCGGTCTGGAGAAGCTGACCATGGCGGCGCTCGGTCGTCAGGTCGGGATGAGCAGCGGTCATCTCCTCTACTACTTCCACTCGAAGGACGAGCTGCTGCTCCAGACCCTGGAGTGGAGCGAGGGCAGACTGGGCGCCGAGCGCGGCCGGCTGCTGACGCGGTCCGCACCGGCCCGGGAACGGCTCGACGCGTACGTCGACCTGTACGTGCCCGACGGCCACCGTGACCCCCACTGGACGCTCTGGCTGGAGGTCTGGAACCGCTCGCAGAACGCCGACGACGAGGCCCGTGAACGCCAGGCCGCCATCGAGGGCGTCTGGCACCGGGACCTGGTGGCGCTGGTGGCGGAAGGGATGTCGAGGGGGGAGTTCCGGGCGGTCGACCCGGACCGCTTCGCCGCCCGGTTGCGGGCCCTGCTCGACGGCTTCTCCATCAACGTGGCCATCGGGCTGCGCGGCACGGACCGAGCGCAGATTCTCGGCCACGTACGGGAGTTCCTCGACGAGAACCTCCTCGCGGACGCCTGACCGCACGCCCTGGTTGTACGCAATAAGGGCGATTGACCCTGTAGCGCGTGGTGCGTTTGCCTCGAAGAGAGCCCTCGGCGCGGGGCCGGGGGAAGAGCGTCCACGGGAACTCAGGGGGAACATGTCCAACCACGGGGGAACGACCATGCACAGCAGCAAGCGGCTTGCCGCGCTCACTGCCGTCGCCGTCGCCGTCACGGTGGCGCTGACGGGGATCACGGCGAGCGCCGCACCCGGCGCTCCGCGCACCGAGCCGGTCAGCGGACGCCGAGGACCTCGACCCCAACGTGCCGCACGGCGGTATGTATCTGCGTGACCCGCACACCGGCAAGCTCCGTTTCGCGGGGTTCGGCGGCCTGGTGGCGGTCCTCAACGACGGCCGCTACGTCTACGTCCAGTACGGCCCGTCCAACGAGGACACGGACGTATGGATCCACGACATCCACACGGGGAAGCGGGTCGGGTTCGGCCTGGAGGTCCCCGAGGGCTTCGCCGGGCAGCCCGCCGGCGTCTCCGTGAGCCCCAACGGCCGCTATGCCGTCTACACGCTCCAGGAGAATGCCGAGAGCGACACCAGCGTGGTCTTCCTGCGGGACCGCGTCGCAGGCACCACCGAGCGGATCAGCCACCCGAGGCCCACCGGGGAGCCGCGCAACGCCTCCCAGCCGACGGTCAGCGACGACGGCCGCCGGGTCGTCTACCAGTACACCTACCGCAACGGCCCGCGCGGCGACGACTGGGGCGACATCTGGATGTACGACCGCGGCACGGGCGAGCGCACCCAGATCGACCGCTCCTACGACGGCTCAGGGACCGAGAAGGAGTCCCTGAACCCGTCGATCAGCGGCAACGGCCGCACCGTCGTCTTCGAGTCCCGCGACACCCATCTGGTCCCCGATGACAACGACGCCAGCTGGAACGTCCTCGTCCACGACATCGCCACCGGCGCCAACCAGCGCGTCCACGGCACCCAGGGCGGCCCCGGCGAGGTCTACACCCGCAACGCCGCGATCAGCGCCGACGGCCGGTATCTCACCTTCATGTCGGAGGTGACCGAGCCCGGCAGCCGCTACGGCAAGGAGTGGCCCGTCTATCTGCGGGACCTGAAGAAGGGCACCACCACCCTGGTCACCCCGGACACCACCGGCGGCACCGCGACCGCCGAGGTCCTGCCGGGCCGGATCGCCGACGGTGCCCGCCGTATCGTCTTCCAGTCGTCCGACCCGACGCTGATCCCGGCCGGCGACCTCAACGACGGCGCCGACGCGTTCGTACGCCACCTGCGGTGATCAACTGGCTGTTCGCATCCTGAGACGGACGGTGAGCGCGGGGGAAAGCTGTGCCAGACTGCCCCCGTGCTCTCGTTCGCCATGATTATTGGCAGCAGGCGCGCCGGTCCGCAGTGACCGCCACGTACGACCAGGTACGGGCGGACACCGTCGTCCTCGACCCGCGCGCAGACCTCTCGCACCCGCGAGGGGTTTTTCGCATTTCTGGCCCACCTACAGCCGGGAGCGCAGCGCGAGGGATCATTGGGGGACGGTGGAGCCGGTCATTCCGGTACAGACCGAGATCCATTTCATCAGGAGCCTTCAGACCATGACGGAAACCAGCGAGCTCGACGACTCGTTCCACGTCTTCGACACCACCCTGCGCGACGGCGCGCAGCGGGAGGGCATCAACCTCACCGTCGCGGACAAGCTGGCCATCGCACGGCACCTGGACGACTTCGGCGTGGGCTTCATCGAGGGCGGCTGGCCCGGCGCCAACCCGCGGGACACGGAGTTCTTCGCACGGGCGCAGGCGGAGATCGCCTTCCAGCACGCCCAGCTGGTCGCCTTCGGCGCCACCCGTCGCGCGGGCGGCAAGGCGAGCGAGGACCACCAGGTCAGGGCGCTGCTGGAGTCCGGCGCCCCGGTGATCACCCTGGTCGCCAAGTCCCATGACCGGCACGTCGAACTCGCGCTGCGCACCACGCTCGACGAGAACCTGGAGATGGTCCGCGACACGGTCTCCTTCCTGAGGGAGCAGGGCCGCCGCGTCTTCGTCGACTGTGAGCACTTCTTCGACGGCTACCGCGCCAACCCCGAGTACGCCAAGGCCGTCGTCCGTACGGCGTCGGAGGCCGGCGCCGACGTCGTGATCCTCTGCGACACCAACGGCGGCATGCTCCCGGCGCAGGTCCAGGCGGTCGTCTCGACGGTCCTGGCCGACACGGGCGCCCGGCTCGGCATCCACGCCCAGGACGACACGGGATGCGCGGTCGCCAACACCCTCGCGGCGGTGGACGCGGGCGCGACCCACGTCCAGTGCACGGCGAACGGCTACGGCGAGCGCGTCGGCAACGCCAACCTCTTCCCCGTCGTAGCGGCCCTGGAGCTGAAGTACGGCAAGAAGGTCCTCCCCGACGACCACCTCCGCGAGATGACCCGGATCTCGCACGCGATCGCCGAGGTCGTGAACCTCACCCCCTCCACCCACCAGCCCTACGTCGGCGTCTCCGCCTTCGCGCACAAGGCCGGACTGCACGCCTCCGCGATCAAGGTCGACCCCGACCTGTACCAGCACATCGACCCCGAGCAGGTCGGCAACACCATGCGCATGCTGGTCTCCGACATGGCGGGCCGCGCCTCCATCGAGCTCAAGGGCAAGGAACTCGGCGTCGACCTCGGCGACGACCGCGAGCTGGTCGGCCGGGTCGTCGAGCGGGTGAAGGAGCGGGAGCTCAAGGGCTACACATACGAAGCGGCCGACGCGTCCTTCGAGCTGCTGCTGCGCGCCGAGGTCGAGGGCAGGCCGCTGAAGTACTTCGAGGTCGAGTCCTGGCGCGCGATCGTCGAGGACCGCCCCGACGGCACCCACGCCAACGAGGCCACGGTCAAGCTCTTCGCCAAGGGCGAGCGCATCGTCGCCACCGCCGAGGGCAACGGCCCGGTCAACGCCCTCGACCGCGCCCTGCGCGTCGCCCTGGAGAAGATCTACCCCCAGCTCGCCAAGCTCGAGCTCGTCGACTACAAGGTCCGCATCCTGGAGGGCAAACACGGCACCCAGTCCACCACCCGCGTCCTCATCGCCACCTCCGACGGCGAGGGCGAGTGGTCGACGGTCGGCGTCGGCGAGAACGTCATCGCCGCGTCCTGGCAGGCGCTGGAGGACGCGTACGCGTACGGGCTGCTGCGGGCGGGGGTCGAGCCCGCCGAGTGAGCTGGGCGGTGACCATCCGGGCCTGGCGCTCGTTCAGGGAAACGTACTTCCCGGAAGTGCGGTTCCCCTGGCGTGAGACCCGAACTGACGGCGTTCGCCACGGATGACGGCCCGGAAGCCACGATGGCCGTGGTGTCCGGGCGCCGCCGTCAGGGCAAGTCCGGCGGGATGCCGATCGACGTCTCGTACGGCACGGTCGCCGACCCGCACACCCGCACCAGCCACGAGGTCGACGTCGTGGTGCGCGGGGCGGTGGGCCAGGGCAACGGCGTGCTGCTCTCCCTCGGGGAAGCGAAATGGGACCGCGTCATGAGCACCGGCCACCTCGACCGGCTCCGCCACATCAAGTCCCTGCTCGCAGGGCGCGGCCAGGACGTCTCGGCGGTACGCCTGGCCTGCTACAGCGGCGCCGGCTTCACCGACGACTTGAGGGCGGCGGCGGACGCCGCCGGTGACGTGGTGCTGGTGGATCTGGGGCGGCTGTACGGAGGCGAGTGACGAGGAATGGGAGGCCGCTCCTGTGGCTGGGGCGCGGTTTCCCCCTCTTCCTACCCGTGCCTGTCCTGCCGCGCGAACCCGAGGAATGCGGCCCAAGTTCCGGGTGTCACGGTGAGGTTGGGGCCGGTGTTCTTGGAGTCGCGGACGTGGACGGCGGAGGGCCCGGTGGCGACCTCGACGCAGTCGCCACCCTGGCCGACGCACGCTCTCATCCGGTGAGAGGGCCCGTGACCGCAGCATTCCATGGTCCGCACCCCGGACGCCGACCCGGAGTCGGAACACGGCCGCGGCCTGCTGCTGGTGGCCGCGCCGGCCGACAAGTGGGGCGTGAGGGAGCGGGATCCGGGCAAAGTCGTCTGGTGCGAGTTCAGGGTTGCCGGGTGCCTTGACGGCTCTTTGGGGCGCCAGTTCACTCACGCCGTGAGGTAAGTGATGAGTGGACCAAGAGAGCCAAGGGGGAAGCTCTGTGCGTTCCATGCGAAGAACCGCCCTGCTCGTCTCCGCCGCCCTGCTGACCGGATTGCTGCCGCTGACCGCCGCGAGCGCGGCGGCCGGCGCCGATGAACCCGTGCCCGTCCCCGTCGACCGCTTCGAGGGTGAGATCCCCTTCGCGAGCCCGCCCGCCGAGGGCATCTTCACGTGGGGGAGCGACGCCGACGACCCGCCCACCCTCCAGCTCAGCCCAAGATCAGACGCCCCAGAGGGCGAGAAGGTCCTGACCGGCACCTACGACATCAGCGGCTACGGCGGCTTCACCCACGACTTCGCCTTCGACAAGCCCGCCCACGACTGGTCGGCCCACAAGGGCATCCGCTTCTGGTGGGACGGCCGGAACAACGGCAAGAAGATCGCCTTCGAACTCAAGGACGGCGGCGCCAACGGCGAGGCCTCCGAGCTGTGGACGACCTCTTTCACCGACGACTTCAGTGGCTGGAAACAGATCGAGATCCCCTTCACCGACTTCACGTATCGCACGGACTACCAGCCCGTCGGCGGCATCGACCAGGTCCTCGGCCTCACCGCGATGTGGGGCTACGCCGTCACGCTCCCCGTCGGCGTCAAGGGCGACTTCGCCATGGACGGCGTCGAGCTCTACGGCAAGGCGGACCAGTCGCTGCGCGCGTCCGTGACGACCGGCGCCGCCGTGTACCCGGTACGGGAGGGCGGCACGGCGGGCGTGCAGATCTCCGTCGTCACCACCGGGTCCGCTCCGATCGACGAGCCCGTGACGGTGACGTACGAGACGGTGGGCGGCACCGCCGACCCCGGCAAGGACTTCACCCCGGTCTCCGGCACGATCACCTTCCCCGCCGGCACCGCCTCCGGCACGACCCGTACCGTCCAGGTCCTCACCCTCAAGGACCGGTCGGCCGAGTCCGCGGAGACGGTCCCGTTGAAGCTGACGGTCACCGGCGCCAAGGCCCCGGCGGAAACCGCGCAGGTCGTCGTGGACGCGCACGGACTGCCGTATCTCAACGACAAGTTGCCCGTGAAGAAGCGCGTCGCAGATCTCCTCTCCCGCATGACCCTGGCCGAGAAGGCCGGTCAGATGACCCAGGCCGAACGCGGAGCGCTCACCGCGCCGGGTGACATCGCGGCGTACGACCTCGGCTCGCTGCTCTCCGGCGGCGGCTCGACGCCGACGCCCAACACCCCCGAGGCCTGGGCGAAGATGATCGACGGCTTTCAGCTGCGGGCCCAGGCGACCCGCTTCCAGATCCCCCTGATCTACGGCGTCGACGCGGTGCACGGCCACAACAACCTGGTCGGCGCGACGATCATGCCGCACAACATCGGCATCGGAGCGAGCCGCGATCCCGGGCTCGCTTACAAGGCGGGCGCGGTGACCGCCGCCGAGGTCCGCGCTACCGGCATCCCGTGGGACTTCGCCCCCTGCCTGTGCGTCACCCGCGACGAACGCTGGGGCCGCTCCTACGAGTCCTTCGGCGAGGACCCCGCCCTCGTCGAGTCCATGGAGACGGTCATCCAGGGCCTTCAAGGGCGCGCGGACGGACGGGACCTGGACCGGAACGACAAGGTGCTCGCCACCGCCAAGCACTTCGTCGGGGACGGCGGCACCGAGTACGGCTCCTCCACCACCGGCACCTACACCATCGACCAGGGCGTCACCAAGGTCACCGAGCGGGAGCTGGAGGCCGTCCATCTCGCGCCGTACCAGGACGCCGTGGACCGGGGCGTCGGCACGGTCATGCCGTCGTTCTCCTCCCTCGACCTCCTCGGCGACGACGAGGGCCCGGTGAAGATGCACGCGAGCGCCGACATGATCAACGGCGTGCTCAAGGACCGGATGGGCTTCGACGGCTTCGTGATCAGCGACTGGCAGGCCATCGACCAGATCCCGGGCGACTACCCGTCCGACGTCCGTACGTCGATCAATGCGGGCCTCGACATGATCATGGTCCCGTACGCGTACAAGGACTTCCACACCACGCTGGTCGACGAGGTCGAGGCGGGACGCGTCAGCGAGCAGCGGATCGACGACGCCGTCTCCCGCATCCTCACCCAGAAGTTCCGGCTGGGGCTCTTCGAGCAGCCGTACGCCGACACGAGCGGCGCCGCCGAGATCGGTTCCGCCGGTCACCGGGCCGTGGCGCGCGAGGCCGCGGCCGAGTCGCAGGTGCTGCTGAAGAACGCGGGTTCCGTCCTGCCGCTGAAGAAGTCGCAGAAGGTGTACGTCGCCGGGTCCAACGCCGACGACATCGGCAACCAGAGCGGCGGCTGGACGGTCACCTGGCAGGGCTCGTCCGGGGACATCACCGAGGGCACCACGATCCTGGAGGGGATGCGGAAGAGCTCAGCGCAGCTGACGTACTCCAAGGACGCGTCGGCGCCGACGGCCGGCCACGACGTCGGTGTCGTGGTCGTCGGCGAGACCCCGTACGCCGAGGGCGTCGGTGACGTCGGCAACGGCCACGACCTGGAGCTGACCGACGCCGACAAGGCAGCCGTGGACAAGGTGTGCGCGGCGATGAAGTGTGCGGTGCTGATCGTCTCCGGGCGCCCGCAGCTGATCGGCGACCGGCTCGGCGACATCGACGCGCTGGTGGCGTCCTGGCTGCCGGGCACGGAGGGCGACGGGGTGGCGGACGTGCTGTACGGCAGGCGGCCGTTCACCGGGCAGCTTCCCGTGACCTGGCCGAAGTCGCAGGCGCAGCAGCCGATCAACGTCGGCGACCCGGCGTACGACCCGCAGTTCCCGTACGGCTGGGGCCTGACCACGCTGACGAAGGTCCCGCAGGGCGGGGCGGCCACGCTGAAGGCGCTCGGGATCGCGGCGGCGCTGGCGGAGAAGGCCGGTTCTGCGGAGGCCGGCCGCGCGATCGTCGGCAAGGCGCGGCTGATCGTCCAGGAGAGGACCGGCGCGAAGATCACGGCGGCGGTGGCGGGGCCCTTCGCCGACGCCGATCACCTGCTGACCACGGGACGCTATGCGGCGGCCGTGCAGAAACTGACGGCGGCCTACCGGGCGGCTTGAGGTACTGGTCGGGGGGAGGTGCGGTGCGCGGCCCGCATCTCCCCCCGACGGAGACGTCCGATCCACGGGTCTTTCAGGTACTTTCGACAGTATGAAGGTCGCGATACCGCGCCGAGGCTTCATCGGACTGCTGATCGCCCTGGCGCTCGCCGCGCTGACCGTCGTAGCGGCGAACGCCCCGCGCGCCTCCGCGGGCACGAGCGTCTCGGCCGTAGCCGAAGCACTCAAGGAGAGCCCCGTCTACGTCGACCCGGCCGCCTCCGCGCAGCTGTCGACGTCGGACGCGGACGCGCTCGCCGAGCAGATCAAGGACGCGGACAAGCCGCTGTTCGTGGCGGTTCTGCCCGCGGACCACCCCACCGACAACCTCTTCGAGAACCTGCGCACCGCGACGGGCATCACGGGTGCGTATGCGATCCGCCTGGGCGACGACTTCGACGCCAAGGCCGACTCGTCGGTCCTGTCGAACGAGGCCGTGCGGAACCTCGTCACCAGCGTGCAGGACGAGCCGACCACCCAGAGCCAGCTCACCGCCTTCACCGACCGGGCCCTGGCCAACATGGGCGGCTCGGCCCCGTCCTCCTGGGGCTCCACCGGCACCGACGACGGTGTGCCGGTCGCCGGGCTGATCACGATCGGCGCGGTGCTGGCGGCCGGCGGCGCGGGCGCGTACACGATCGTGCGCCGCAACCGGCGCCGGCACGAGGAGGAGCAGCGGGCCGCGCTGGAGAAGCTGCGGGTCGTCGTCGACGAGGACATCACCGCCTTCGGCGAGGAGCTGGACCGCCTCGACTTCCATCCGGGCGAGCCCGGCGCGGACGACGCCATGCGGGAGGACTACGAGCACGCGCTCGACTCCTACGACAAGGCGAAGACGCACATGGCGGAGGCGGAGAAACCCGAGCACGTCCGTGCCGTCACACAGTCCCTGGAGGACGGCCGCTTCTCGCTGGCCCGGCTGGAGGCGAGGCGGGAGAAGAGGCCGCTGCCCGAACGCCGTCCGCCCTGCTTCTTCGACCCGCGGCACGGTCCGTCCGTCGCCGACGAGACGTGGACGCCGTCCGGCGGCGCACCCCGCGAGGTGCCCGTCTGCGCCGCCGACCGGACCCGGCTGGCCGACGGCCGCGACCCGATGGTCCGCGAGGTGGACACCGACTCCGGCCGCCGCCCGTACTGGGAGGCCGGACCGGCGTACGGCCCCTGGGCGGGCGGCTACTTCGGCGGCGGCATCCTGCCCGGCCTCCTGATCGGCACCATGCTCGGCAGCATGATGGCCACCCCCTCCTACGCCGCCGACTACGGCTCCGGCTACGGCGACTTCGGCACCGCCGGCTACGAGGGCGGCGACGTCTCCGGAGCCGACTTCAGCACGGACGACTTCAGCGGCGGCTTCGGCGGCGGGGACTTCGGAGGCGGAGGGGACTTCGGCGGAGGATTCTGAACACGCGGGGCGGAACCCGCCCCACCGGCGCACCCTGGGACCCATGACGAGTCTCTACGACCATGCGGGCGGCGCAGAGGCCCTCCACCACCTGGAGGAGATCTTCTACGCGAAGGCGCTCGCGGACCCCGTCCTGCGCGCGCTGTTCCCGCACCGCGTCCCGACCCATGTCGACCACCTGACCTGGTTCACCGCCGAGTCCTTCGGCGGCCCCGACCGCTTCACCCGCGAACTGGGCTTCGCGTACATCATCGACGTCCACCGCGGCCTGCACATCACCGAGGAACAGCGCGAGCGCTTCGTCCAGGTCTATCTGGAGTCGCTGGACGAGGCGGGGTTGCCCGACGACGAACGGTTCCGTGCGGCTGTGCGGGAACACGTCGAGTTCGGCTCACGGGTGGCCCAGCAGAACTCGCACGCGAAGACGGACGACGACCTGCATCCGCTGCGGGAAGTCCCACGCTGGACCTGGTAGTTCGCGTTCGGGGACGGGCCCCGGCGCACATCGGCACCGGGGCCCGTCGGGCCGTACGAGAGGGGGAGCGCTCAGGCGGAGCTCAGAGCGAGGAAGCCGCCGAAGCGATCGCGGAGGCGAACGTCGAGACCTCGGTGTAGACACCCGGCGCGTTCGGCCGGGCGCACCCGATGCCCCAGCTGACTATGCCGACCTGGATCCACGCGTTGGACGCGTCACGGCGGAACATGGGCCCACCGGAGTCGCCCTGGCACGTGTCGACACCGCCCGAGGCAAAGCCCGCGCAGATCTCCTCGTTCGCGACGAGGCCGCTGTAGCCGCTGTAGGTCCGGCAGGTGGCGTCACTGACGAACGGCACGGTCGCCTTGAGCATGTACCGCTGCTGGCTGCCGCCCTCTCTGGCGGCGCCCCAGCCGGCGACGGTGAAGGTGCCGGTGTTGTACTGGTTGGTCGTGGCGATCTTCAGCGTCGGCAGGTTGATCGGCTGGGCGAGCTTGATGAGGGCCCAGTCCTTGCCGGTGCCGTTGTAGCCGGGGGCGCGGTAGACGTACGTCGAGCGGACCTGGACGCGGCCGGAGGTGGACTGGAGGTCCACGACGCCGGCGGTGGCGGTGATGCTGGTGTTGGGGCCGGTGGAGCCCACGCAGTGCGCGGCGGTGAGCACGATCTGCTGGGTGTAGAGCGCGCCGCCACAGCCCATGGAGAGCCGGACCATGAACGGGAACTCGCCCTGCGCGGCGCGGGTTCCGCCGACGACGGGCGCGGGGGCGGCCTGCGCCGAGGACACGGGCTGAAGGCTGACGACCGCGAGCACGGCCGCACCGGCGACCGCGCATCTCTTGAGGGCTTTGAGGAGAGTCTTCAACGTGACGCCTTCCGTGGGGGGTTGGCAATCGACCGGCCCACGCCCGCTCATGTCCGACATGAAGCTTCTGGCATGGACCGGTCAATTCCTGGTTGCTGGATTATGTGGACGCTGTGAGCGCGTGCACAAGGACCGAAAACCGGCCAACCACCTAGTTCCTTCGTGGCGTGATCGCGACGATGACGACGCGGCATGGAGGGCTCGCCTACGGTTCCCCCATGACGTCTCCCGACGAGCCGCAGCCCCACGCCTTCGCGTCCGTCGCCGACCTGGACGCCTGGCTCACCGCTCACCCGGCGCCGCATCCCGGTCTGTGGGTGAGGGTCGCGAAGAAGGGCTCGGGCATCGCCTCCGTCACGGCCGCCGACGTCAATGACGTGGCCCTCTGCCACGGCTGGATCACGGGGCAGCGCAGGGCGCTCGACGAGTCGTACTTCCTGCAGCGGATCACTCCACGCAGGCCGGGCAGCCTCTGGTCGATGGTCAACGTGCGGCGGGTGGCGGAACTGAGCGCGGTCGGCCGGATGCGCCCCGCGGGCCTTGCGGAGGTGAACGCCGCTAAGGCGGACGGGCGTTGGGAGGCGGCGTACGAGTCGCAGAAGGAGGCGACGGTCCCGGCGGAACTGGCCGTGGCCCTGGACGAGAACCCCCGCGCCAGGGCGGCCTTCGAGAAGCTGGGCAGGACCGACCGCTACCAGGTCATGCTGGGCCTCCTGCGCGCCCGGACCCCGCAGCGCCGGGCGGATCAAGTGGCCGCGATACTCCGGGAGTTGACGAAGCGCCGGTGAGCCGAGGCTCACCGGCGCTGTCGCGGAGTGTCACGCGTTCTTGATCGCCGAGATGTCGAAGTTCAGCTTGATCTTGTCGGAGACCAGGACACCGCCGGTCTCCAGCGCCGCGTTCCAGGTCAGGCCCCACTCGGAGCGCTTGATCTCCGCCTTGCCCTCGAAGCCGACGCGCTCGTTGCCGAAGGGGTCCTTCGCGGCGCCGTTGAACTCCAGGTCGATGGTGAGCGGCTTGGTGACGCCGAGGATGCTCAGGTCGCCGGTGATCCGGTAGTCCTCGTCGCCGAGGGCCTCCGCCTTGGTGGAGCGGAAGGTCATCGTCGGGAACTCCTCGATCTTGAAGAAGTCGGCGCTCTTCAGGTGTCCGTCACGGTCCGCGGACCCCGTGTCGACGCTGTCCATCTTGACGTCGATGGAGGCGGTGGACTGCGTCGGGTCGCTGCCGTCCAGGTGCAGCGAGCCGGTGAAGTCGAGGAATTTGCCCTTGACGTTCGTGACCATGGCGTGGCGGGCGACGAACCCGATCGCGGAATGCGACGGGTCGATGGTGTAGTCGCCGGTCAGCGCGGCCAGGTCGGGGGTCGCCGCGGCGGACTCGGCGGCGGCGGTCTCGGTGGTGGCTTCCTTGCGGCCGAAGATGCCCATGATCTGCTCCAAGGGGGACGGGTCGCGGCTCCGGGCGGAGACCACGGCCGGTGATGTTGAATGTTCAACGAGCTCAACACGGCCGACCGTAGACCTATTCCGTTCGAGCTTCAACGTCTTCGCGCCGTGTTCTTGAAAGGCGGCCGGGCGGTCCCCTCGAGGTACCCTCGACCGGCCGTCGAACCGCGCCTGAGTTTCACTCCGGCGATGGCATGTGCCTCACATGAATGTGAGGTGGCTCTCGGCTGACGAGTTTGTGCGACCCCTACAAGCCGGATCCCCTCTGACCAGTCGGAACGGCTGCATGCCGTCGAGGTTCTGTTCAGGGGTACCAGGAAAACAGGCCGGAGACTGTACGGAGTCGACGGCCCTCTTTCCTTGCTCTCCTTCGTAAGGTCGCTACATGACCGTTTTGGATGAGGCGCCGGGTGAGTCCACGAGCGAGCCGACCGACGCCCGCGGGCGCGTGGCCGAGCTGCACGAGATCCGGGCGCAGGCGGTAGCCGGTCCGAGCGAGAAGGCGACCACGGCGCAGCACGCCAAGGGCAAGCTGACCGCCCGGGAGCGCATCGAGCTGCTGCTTGACCCCGGTTCCTTCCGGGAGGTCGAGCAACTGCGCCGGCACCGGGCGACCGGCTTCGGTCTGGAGGGCAAGAAGCCGTACACGGACGGTGTGATCACCGGCTGGGGCACGGTGGAGGGCCGCACGGTCTTCGTCTATGCCCACGACTTCCGCATCTTCGGCGGTGCGCTGGGCGAAGCTCACGCCACGAAGATCCACAAGATCATGGACATGGCCATCGCGGCCGGCGCGCCGCTGGTGTCGCTGAACGACGGTGCGGGGGCCCGTATCCAGGAAGGCGTCAGCGCGCTCGCCGGATACGGCGGCATCTTCCAGCGCAACACCAAGGCGTCCGGGGTGATCCCGCAGATCTCGGTGATGCTGGGCCCGTGCGCGGGCGGCGCGGCCTATAGCCCGGCGCTGACCGACTTCGTGTTCATGGTCCGCGAGACCTCGCAGATGTTCATCACCGGCCCGGACGTGGTCAAGGCGGTCACCGGCGAGGAGATCACCCAGAACGGCCTCGGCGGCGCGGACGTACACGCCGAGACCTCCGGCGTGTGCCACTTCGCCTACGACGACGAGGAGACGTGCCTCGCCGAGGTGCGCTACCTGCTGTCGATGCTCCCGCAGAACAACCGCGAGAACCCGCCCCGGGTGGACTCCACGGACGCCCCGGACCGCCGCAGCGACGTCCTCCTCGACCTGGTCCCGGCGGACGGGAACCGGCCGTACGACATGGCGAAGGTGATCGAGGAGATCGTCGACGACGGCGACTTCCTCGAGGTCCACGAGCGCTGGGCCCGCAACATCATCTGCGCGCTGGCCCGCCTCGACGGCCAGGTCGTCGGCATCATCGCCAACCAGCCGCAGACCCTCGCCGGCGTCCTCGACATCGAGGCCTCGGAAAAAGCTGCGCGCTTTGTCCAGATGTGTGACGCTTTTAACATTCCGATCGTGACTTTCCTCGATGTGCCGGGGTTCCTCCCCGGTGTCGACCAGGAACACGGCGGGATCATCCGGCACGGAGCGAAGCTGCTCTACGCCTACTGCAACGCGACCGTGCCGCGGATCTCCCTGATCCTGCGCAAGGCCTACGGAGGTGCGTACATCGTCATGGACAGCCAGTCCATCGGTGCCGACCTGACGTACGCCTGGCCGACGAACGAGATCGCGGTGATGGGCGCGGAAGGCGCGGCCAACGTCATCTTCCGCCGGCAGATCGCCGAAGCCCCGGACCCCGAGGCGATGCGGGCGCGGATGGTCAAGGAGTACAAGTCCGAGCTGATGCACCCGTATTACGCGGCCGAGCGCGGTCTGGTCGACGACGTGATCGACCCGGCGGAAACCCGCGAGGTCCTGATCAAGTCCCTGGCGATGCTGCACACCAAGCACGCAGACCTGCCCTCCCGCAAGCACGGCAACCCTCCGCAGTAACCCGGCGGACCCTCTGCGCTACCCGCGCGGAAACCTCTCTCACGGAGACTGAGACCTATGAACACCCCTGACATCCGCGTCGAGAAGGGCCACGCCGAGCCCGAGGAAGTCGCCGCCATCACGGCCATCCTCCTCGCCCGCGCCGCCGCCCAGCCGCCCACCGAGCCGACCCACCGAGGCCGCGCCAAGGCAGGCTGGCGCCGCCTGGAGCGCGAGCCGGGCTTCCGGGCACCGCACAGCTGGCGCTGAGACCCGCGCCCGTAAGGGGCGCGGGGAACTGCGCGACCAGCCACATACGGCCTGCAGGCGGCCAACTACCCGTAGGGGCAGCCCGGTAGCCGCACGCTAAAGGGGGCGCCCTCTCCAAACGGAGAGGGCGCCCCCTTCACGCTGCACCGCGCGGCTAGCGCAACCGCGCCATCAGCGCGTGCTCCACGAGCGTGATCAGCGTCGACTTGGCGTCCGCGCGGTGGCGGGCGTCCGTCGTGATGATCGGGGTGTCGGGGCCGATCTGGAGGGCCTCACGGACCTCGTCCGGGTTGTACGGCTGCTGTCCGTCGAAGCCGTTGAGGGCGATGACGAACGGGAGTCCGCTGTTCTCGAAGTAGTCGACCGCGGGGAAGCAGTCGGCGAGACGGCGGGTGTCGACCAGGACGACCGCGCCGATGGCGCCGCGCACCAGGTCGTCCCACATGAACCAGAACCGGTCCTGACCGGGGGTGCCGAACAGGTACAGGATGAGGTCCTGGTCCAGGGTGATGCGGCCGAAGTCCATGGCGACCGTCGTGGTCGTCTTGTCCCCGGTGTGGGTGAGGTCGTCGATGCCTGCCGAAGCAGACGTCATGACGGCCTCCGTGCGCAGCGGGTTGATCTCCGAGACGGCGCCGACGAACGTGGTCTTGCCCACGCCGAAGCCGCCAGCCACCACGATCTTCGCGGACGTGGTGGAGCGGGAAGGCCCTCCGCTAGAGCTTGCGAAGTCCACTGAGCACCCTTTCGAGCAGTGTCACGTCTGGCTGGCCGCCGGCGTTCTCGTCGCCGCCGGGCTGATGGATGGCGACCAGGCCCGCCTCCGCCAAGTCGGCGACGAGGATCCTGGCCACGCCGAGGGGGATCGTGAGGAGAGCCGAGACCTCGGCCACCGACTTGATCTCTCGGCAGAGGTTGCAGATCCGCTGATGCTCGGGCAGCTGGCCCTGCATCTGATGCGGCTGCGCGGTGGTGTGTACCAGTGCCTCGATGGCGAGCTGGTAGCGCGGGCGCGTCCGGCCGCCGGTCATGGCGTACGGGCGCACCAGGGGGTTGCTCGTCGCCCCGGCGGGCGCCGGCTCAGGGGCGCGTCGCTGCGGCTGCACCGGCTGGATGCGCGGCTGATGCGGCTGGTCGTACGGCCCGGGACCCTGCGGACCCTGAGGCGCGTACGGTTGCCGCCGCTGGCTCGGTGCGGAGGGGAAGTTGTACCGGTTCGCCGACCCGTCGTCCTGGCCCGGGCCCTGGGCAGGGCCGTATGACCAGTTGCCCGAAGACGAACCGCCTGGGGGTGTTGCCACTTTCTCCTCCTCCGACTGTGCCTGGCACCCATCACTGTGGAGCCGCGTCCCGAAACCTTACGGCCACGGGACGCCAAAACGCACCGTCTGACTGTTAGTTGAGAAGGCTCCCTTGGAGCTCCGCACGCAGATCAGGGGTGAGGACCGTACCGGCACGGTCCACCAGAAGCGCCATCTCGTACCCAACGAGGCCGATGTCCGCCTCCGGGTGTGCAAGTACTGCGAGCGACGAACCGTCGGAGATGGACATGATGAACAGGAATCCCCGCTCCATCTCCACAACCGTCTGGTTCACACTGCCGCCCTCGAAGATGCGCGAGGCACCGGCGGTCAGTGAGGTCAGACCGGAGGCGACCGCCGCGAGCTGGTCGGCGCGGTCGCGCGGAAAGCCTTCGGACATCGCCAGAAGGAGTCCGTCGGCGGAGACCACCACCGTGTGGGACACCCCGGGGGTGTTGTCCACGAAGTTGGTGATCAACCAGTTCAGGTTCTGCGCCGCCTGGCTCATCGGGCTCACACTAACGCTCCTGGTTGTAGGTGCTGTCAGGACCACTGTGTTGATTCCTAGTGGCCTGGCCGTTCGTTTCACTTCCCGCGCTGCGGCCCCGCTGGACACCGCGGCGCAGGTTGCTCAGCCTGCCCCGGACGTCCTCGGGAGCGCGGGAGACCTGTGGGCCACCCTGAGGGGTCGCTTCGGCGGTGCCCTCGACCAGGTTGGCCTTGGGTACCCGCCGCGGCAGGCCGGAGGCGGTCACTCCGCCCGCCTTGGGCTTCCGGAGCTGTGCGGCCTGCTGCCAGCGCGCGTCGTTCGCCGAGCGCCAGTCGCCGTTGCCGTTGCTTTCCGGTGCGGAGGCCGGCTGCTCCTGGTTCACGGGCCGCGAGCCGTTGCCGTTCGCGGGGGTGGATCCGCGGCGGGGCAGTCCGGCGTCGGTCAGCTCGTGAGACGCGGAGGGGGCCGGTCCCGGACGGTCGAAGCCTACGTGGTCGCTTTCACTCACGTCAGCGGCCTGCGTGGGCTCCGGTTCCGGAGCGTACTCGGACCCGTAGCCGTTCTGGTAGTCGTTCTGCTGCGGCCAGTCGTCCTGGTAGCGACGCTCCTCGAAGGCCGCGAACGTCTCCGGCGCGGAGCCGCCGGGCGCCGAGTGGTCCTCCTGGACCGGCTCCGGATAGGAGGGCTCGGGGTAGCCGCCGTTCGATGAGAACGTGTCGCCCTGCGGCAGGCCCCCGTTCGGCGCGTAGTACGGCTCGTCGTACGCCGGACGCTGCTGCTCCTCGTACGGCGTCTGCTGCCGCTCGTCGTACGCCGTCTGCTGGTCGTACCCGCCGGGCTGCTCGGGGTAGCCGGTCTGGCCGCCCTCGTAGGGCTGCTGCATGTCGTCGAACGCGTCGGCGTACGTGGGGGCGGAACCGTCCTGGGCGGGCTGCTGACCCGGGTTCTGCGGACTCTGGGACTCCAGGGCCGCCCGGCGCTCCTCGCGCATCAGGGAGCGGCCTACGGGGTCCAGCTCGCGTATGTCGTCCGGGACCTCGGAGTAGCGGCTGTCGTCGAAGCCGAGTTCCGCGGCCGTGCGCATCGGCTGGCGGTTGAAGTCCTCACCCTGGAAGCTGCGCTCCGGGATGATCTGGGAGACCGTGAACTCGTCCGGGGCCGACTGGTAGTCGCCGCCACCACCGTGGGTGATCGCGTCGGGCAGCATGACCAGGGACGTCGTACCGGCCTGCTCGCCGGAGGGACGCAGCTGGACCCGGATGCCGTGCCGGTCGGACAGCCGGCCGACCACGAACAGGCCCATGCGCTGGGAGATCGCGGCGTCCACGGTCGGCGGGTTGGCCAGCTTGTGGTTGATGTCCGCGAAGTCCTCGGCGGTGAGGCCGATGCCCTTGTCGTGGATCTCGATCATCACGCGGCCGTCGGGGAGACGGGTCGCCGTGACGCGGACCTTGGTCTGCGGGGAGGAGAACGTGGTGGCGTTCTCAAGGAGCTCGGCCAGCAGGTGCACGAGGTCGGTGACCGCGCGGCCGTGGATCTCGGCCTCCGGGACACCGGAGAGCTCGATGCGCTCGTACTGCTCCACCTCGGAGGAGGCGGCGCGCAGCACGTCGACCAGCGGGACCGGCTGGTCCCAGCGGCGGCCGGGCTCCTCGCCGGCGAGGACCAGGAGGTTCTCGCCGTTGCGGCGCATACGGGTCGCCAGGTGGTCCAGCTTGAAGAGGTTCTCCAGCTGGTCCGGGTCGGCCTCGTTGTTCTCCAGGTCGGTGATCAGGGTCAGCTGGCCCTCGATCAGCGACTGGTTGCGGCGCGACAGGTTTGTGAAGATCGCGTTGATGTTGCCCCGCAGCAGAGCCTGCTCGGCGGCCAGCCGGACCGCCTCGCGGTGGACCTGGTCGAAGGCGCGGGCGACCTCGCCGATCTCGTCGGTCGAGTTGATCGGGATCGGTGCGACCCGGGTGTCGACGCGGCCGGGGTCGGTGCGCGAGAGCTGGTCGACCAGCATCGGCAGGCGCTGCTCGGCGATGCCGAAGGCGGCGTTGCGCAGCTGGCGCATCGAGCGGGACATCTGGCGGGCCACCATGCCGGCCAGGATGAACGCGGCGAGCAGGGCGACCACGACGGCGGCACCCACGATGATGGCGTCCCGCTTGGCCTCGTCGGCGATCGTCGCGGCCTCGTTCACCGCGGTGTCGGCCAGGTCGTTCTCGATCTGCTGGTAGGCGTTGTACTTGAGGGTGTTGACCGCCCACCAGTTCTGGGCGGTGATGCCCTTCTCACCGAGGGCCTCACGGACGGAGGGGTCCATGCCCTGCATCGTCGCGATCGCCGAGACCATGGTGGTCGTGTTCGCCGGCGGCGGCACGTACTTCTCGCCCTGCGCGGCGGCGTCCGCGGCGGCCTGCTTGGCCATCGCCGCACCCTCGGCCTTGATCCGCACCTCGGCGTCCTTGAGCTTCTGCTCGTCCGCCGCGGTACCACCGCCGATGTACTCCTCGACGGCGATGCCTTCCAGGTACGCGTACGAGGAGAGGGCGACGCGCTGCTTGCCGAAGCCCTGGGCGTCCGGGCCGGGCTTGATCAGCAGGTGCATGCCGATGGAGCGCTGCAGCGACAGGGCCGCCTTGGTCAGCTCGATGGCGTAGACGGTCCGGCCGTAGCTGGTGATGTTGCCGGTGCCCAGACCGAGCTCGTTGGCGAACTCGGTGAGGGGGTGCGCGACCTCGACGTAACCCTCTTCGGTCTGCACGCCGGTCAGCTTGCTCGTGTACGCGGCCGCTCGCAGATCGGCGAGCTTGGGCTCCGCGTCGCGGAACAGCTTCAGGCGGCGCTCCAGGCCCGCCTTCTGCGGCATGTTCTGGGCCGCTTCGTCGAAGGCGTCGGCGGCCTTGTCCGTGGCCCCGCGCAGCTTGGTGACGGTCGCCTTGTCCTCGGCGTTCTGTGCGCTGCCCTTCAGCAGGGGCGCCGCGGTGGTGTCACGCTCGATGTAGAGCGCGTCGGCGTAGTTCAGGGAGGCCCGGACCAGGCGCGCGGTGTTCTCCGCGTCCTCGGCCTCCTGCCACGTGTCGATCGAGCTCTTCACCTGGAAGCCGCCCATGACCAGGCCGACCACCACGGGTATGAGCAGGATCGCGTTCAGCCGGGTCGGCACGCGCCAGTTGCGTGGGGAGAAACGGCCGCCGCTTGGAGCCGGCGCGGCCGTTGGCTCCGATCCGGGCACATGGGCGGGCGCCGCTCCGCGCGGCGGCGGGGTGAAGTTGCCCCGCGCCGACGACGGCTCGGGACCGTTCTTGCTTCGCCTCACTCGACCAACAACCTCTCGGCGGTCGGCACCTTCGTTGTGCCGCAGTGTCTCAGAGCCCTGTTCGTCATCGACTGATGAGTACGTCTTTGACTATTGGGCAGTTCAGGCATTCCAGCACGTGGCCGTGCGCTCTTCCAAACAGTGGAAAGCGATCATTACAAGCGATGTAAGCCCCAGATAAAACGGTCATAAAGAGCGAGCCCCGTCAAATGACGGGGCCTTTGTGTGCGCAGCGACACGAGTCGACCGCGACGCGTGGCGGTACCACCCGATTCCTCTGCCGAAACGTTATGAACACCGTGGCCGACCGTGTCAAAGGACACAGTCGGCTCCGGGACATCTACGACAACTGCCGTATGGCGCTTCCGACTTGAATGTGACGTGAGCGCTACCTCAGACGAGCCATGAGAGCGTGCTCGACCAGCGTGATCAGGGCACTCTTCGCATCCGACCGGTGCCGGGCATCGGTCGTGATGATCGGGGCGTCCGGACCGATCTGCAGCGCCTCGCGCACCTCTTCGGGCGCGTACGGCTGGTGTCCGTCGAAGCCGTTGAGGGCGACGACGAACGGCAGACCGCTGTTCTCGAAGTAGTCCACCGCCGGGAAGCAGTCTGCCAGGCGCCGGGTGTCCACCAGGACCACGGCACCGATGGCGCCGCGGACCAGGTCGTCCCACATGAACCAGAACCGGTCCTGACCCGGCGTACCGAACAGGTACAGGATCAGGTCCCGGTCCAGCGTGATGCGGCCGAAGTCCATGGCCACCGTGGTGGTGGTCTTGTCCGCGGTGTGGGTGAGGTCGTCGATGCCCGCGCTCGCGGACGTCATCACGGCCTCGGTGCGCAGCGGGTTGATCTCGGAGACGGCGCCGACGAACGTCGTCTTGCCGACGCCGAAGCCGCCGGCCACCACGATCTTCGCGGAGGTGGTGGCCCGACCTCCGTCAGAGCTTGCGAAGTCCACTGAGCACCCTTTCGAGCAGTGTCACATCGGGCGCGCCGGTGCTCTCGTCGCCGCCCGGCTGATGGATGGCGACAAGGCCGGCCTCGGCGAGGTCGGCGACGAGGATCCGCGCCACGCCGAGCGGCATGGCGAGGAGAGCCGACACCTCGGCGACCGACTTCACCTCACGGCACAGATGGCAGATGCGCTGGTGCTCCGGGAGGAGTCCCATGAGCGCCGCCGGGTCGGCCGTAGTGCTGATCAGGGCCTCGATGGCGAGCTGGTAGCGCGGCCTGGTACGGCCGCCGGTCATCGCGTAAGGACGTACCAGCGGCTCGTCGCCTTCGTCCCCGTACGGCTCCGCGTACGGATCATGAGAGGCGGTGGGCGGGGTCATGAATCCTCCGGGCGGGACAGCAAGTCGGTCAGTCGTGCCGTCAGACGGTGGCCGGTGGGGGGATTGTGGCGGCCGGACGGTGATTTGGTGAGACGGGTGGATCCGGGGCGGGTCAGTGGAGCAGACTTCCTTGCAGTTCGGCGCGCAGGTCGGGCGTGAGCACTGCGCCCGCGCGGTCGACCAGCAGCGCCATCTCGTAGCCGACCAGACCGATGTCGCACTCGGGATGGGCGAGGACGGCCAGGGACGAGCCGTCCGAGACGGACATCAGGAACAAGAAGCCGCGTTCCATCTCGACGACCGTCTGTGCCACATCGCCCCCCTCGAAGATCCGGGAGGCCCCGGCCGTCAGCGAGGTGAGACCCGACGCGACGGCCGCGAGCTGATCGGCCCGGTCGCGCGGGAACCCTTCCGACAGCGCCAGAAGGAGACCGTCGGCGGACACGACGACGGTGTGGGACACCCCAGGGGTGTTGTCCACGAAGTTGGTGATCAACCAGTTCAGATTCTGTGCCGCCTGGCTCATCTGCCTCAACTAACGCTCCTGCTGGTGAGTGGGGTTCGGGAAGCTGCCGGTCTGACCGCTACCGGCCTGGCGACCCTGCGAAATACCCCGACGGAGATTGGTCAGCCGGCCGCGTACGTCATCAGGCGCACGGGAGACCTGCGGACCGCTGTTGTGCTGTTGCTGCTGAGCCGTACCCGGGACGAGGTTCGCCCTGGGTACCCGGCGCGGCAGGCCGGAGGTGGTGACTCCGCCCGCGGCCGGCTGCCGCACACGCTCTGCCTGCCGAATGAGATCGTCATTCGGCGAGCTGCGCCAGTTGCCGGTTGCGGGACGCTGAGGGGCGGGAGCGTGCTGCGGCTGCGGCGGGGCGGCCGGCGGGGGAGCCGAGCCGTTGCCCTGCTGCGGTCCGCCCTGGCTGCCCTGACCGTGGAACCAGTTGGTCTCGAGAGTGTCGTACAGCGGCGTACGTCCGTCACCCGGGCCGGCCGGCGGCAGCGCCTCCGGCTCCTGGCGGGTGGGCCGCTGCGGCGGACGCGGCGGTACGGGCGGACGCCCGGCACCGTAGCCGTTGGTGCCGTTGGCGCTCGCCGGGTTCTGCCGTCCGGGCTGCGGCGGGTAGCCGTAGCCGCCCGTGGAGCCGTTGTTGTCGTACGCCTGCGGGGCCGGCTGGTTCCCGGTCTGGCCGAAGACGTCCGGGCGGACGAACTGGCCCGTGTCCTGGCCGGAGCCGGAGTTCTGCGGAACCGCTCCGGGACGCGGGAACTCACCGGAGTTCTGGTCCGGCCTGGGGAACTCACCCGTGTGGTGCGGGGCGCCGGTGCCCGGGCGCGTGAACTGCCCGGTGTTCTGCGGCCCGTTCGCACCCGGCTGCTGCGGGGCGAAGTCCGCGGGGCCCTGCCGGCCCTCGCTGCGCGGAACCGCCGGGAAGCCGGAGGTCGATGCCGGGCCACGGTCGTCGATCCGCGGCATCGGCGCGGTCTGCGACGGGTCGCGCTGCTCGTCGTGCCCGCGCGGGGTGTCGAGCGAGGCGCGCGACACCGACGGCTGCGCGTTCTCGTCGCTCCAGCTCGGCGTGCGCGGCTGCTGCGCGTTGCCGCCCGGCAGCTCGGCCCGTGCTCCGCCCCGCGGCGGCAGCTGCGGCCGACGGCCACGACGCCCACCACGTCCGGATTCCTTGTTCGATACGGCGTCCTGCGCGTTCTGACCCTGTGACGGCCCGCCCGTGCCCGCGGCCGTCAGGCCCTGCGGGGCACCCGGCGCCTGGCCGCCGAAGCCGGCACCCGCACCGGCCGGAGC
>NZ_JBFALC010000049.1:0-78032 GCF_040656035.1 Streptomyces sp. NPDC050211 | reverse complement strand
ACGCGCCGAGCGTCGCGGCGACCAACGCGCCGGTGGTGCCGACCCGGCGCACACGCTTGACCCCCATGAGAACCCTTCCTGAGTTTCCAGACACCGAGACGGCAGGATCGCTCGCCTCGCATCTGATGCCGGATGCCCCTGCCGGCTCCGTACGACGGGCACAGTAGCCCGGCCAGGTCGCTGAGTGTGTCGGTCGTTTGCCCCACAAGGAACGGCCGCCGCGGGCCCTCGATGAGGTGTTGGGAGAGATGGCCGTCGCAGGCCTGCGACGCTGAGCGGAACTTGCGATAAGAAGCGTTACGCGGCCCGCTCGACGTCGACCTGTTTCACGTCGGCCCACTCGGTGACTGCGGAATGCTCTTCCGGCTCCACCGAGGCGCCTTCGGCGGGCCCCATTTTGTGAAGCCTGTATCGCGGCGACCTGAAATGGACCCGCGATTGACGAGCCAGAAGGCTAAGTGGAGTCATTCCAGGCCACCTTCACGGGAGGCGATCTTCACAGATTGGGGCCGCTTCGAGACGCCTCGGTGGTCCCAAATGACGTCGCCGTAGCCAGATCGGGACCTCGATGACGTCGACACCGGTCATCGCCGGATCATTTTGCCTTCATGCGTTCGTCCCCAATTCCGCATCGAGCACGACAGGTAGGTGGTCGGAGTATCGACGAGCCCGGCCCGTGTCGTGAGTGCGGTAGTCGTGCACCGTCATTCCGTAGGCGAGGATGTGATCCAGGCGCAGGGGCACCGGCTCGTTGGCGTAGAAGTAGCCGACGGTCGCGGCCCGGTGAGCGTCTCCGGGTCCTGCCAGCCGGATTCGAGAAGCACCTGCACGGCCCGGGTGTCCGTGTCGCCGAACGTCCCGTCGTCCTGCACGAGCCGGTAGCGCGATTGCAGGTTCCGCGGCACGTTGTCCCAGTCGGGCCTGTCGGACGGGCTGGGGCAGTTCATGTCGGCCAGGAGCAGCGCCCGAGGCGGCACGCCGGGGAAGTCTCCGGCGTAGTCGGTCATCCACCGTGCTTCTCTCAGCCGACTGTCGCCGTCGGTGTAGGTCAGGTGCGTGGCCAGGGCCAGGAAGTCATCGTGGTCGTTGTCCGCTTCGAGGGGCCGCAGGCGGGCTCGGATCAATGCGTGGTGGAAGACCCCTTCGCCCAGCCGCCGCCGGCCGATCATGCGGAGCTTCGACGCGCGGTAGAGCAAGGCCGTGTGGTAGGGGGTGTCCCCGATGCGCGAGCGGGCCATGCACACCGGTGTCAGGCCCAGAGTGTGGGCCATCCACAACAGGCGCCTCTCCTCGTCCTCGTCCCACCGTGCATTCCTGCAGGGCGAGTATGTCCGGTTCCAGACCCGCGAGGATCTTCGCCTGCGCGTGGAGCCGTTTCTCCGAGGAGCCGTCCACACCGCCGCACAAGAGATTCCAGGTCACGGCGCGCATCCTCATGCCGGTCCTCCCGTTGTGAATGGTGCGAAGTCTTCGGCGTCGTACAACGCGAGCTGTCCCCACGGGTTCATGCCGGAGCCGAAGCGCGCGGCCTGCTGCGTCAGGTCGAACAGCAGGCACAGCACTGTGGCCGCGGTGCGGTCCATACGTCCGGAGCAATCGAGATCCGCACTTGGAGCCACAGCAGTGGAAGAGCTGGGCCGTGGGACCTCGGCGTGGCGAGAGAGAAGGTCAGGGATGGAGGGACCCCCGCTCGATGCGGAGGGCCCCCATGCCTCGGGTTCGGCGATCTCCTCTGCGTTGGGCACGAGCGACAGGTCTTTCCAAATCCGGTTGACGAGGCCGATGCCGTGCGCCGCCATCGGGGCGTTCTGCTCGGCCAGGTCGCGATGGGGTCGGGTTTCGTCGAGCACGGTGAAGCGGGTCTGGGCCACTGATGGTCCTGTCCAGAAGTGATCGGTCTGGTCGGCTTCTTTTGGCCCTCCGTCTCCCGGGCCACCGTCTGGTCCCAGGGAACGAAGGGTGTTGATGCCCCGTCGCCGAGCGCCGAGCGGGCAGCCATGGCTTTGTGCTCGACGACGGGGTGTGGGCCCGCGCGGCAGTGGAGTACGTACGGGGCTGCCGCGCCGGGGGCCGTCAGGCGCGGGGCTCGGTGCGCGATCTGCCACGGGCCGGGGCCGCGCGGGCCTCCAGCCAGCACCAGCCGGCCCCCGCGAGCATGACGACGCACACCCCTAGGAGCGGCACCCCGAACAGGATGCTGACGACGTTGTAGGTGGCGTGGGCGAGGACGAGCGGGACCACCCGGCGGTAGCGGTGATACAGCCACCCGGCCGTAATGCCCAATGGCACAACGGCGAGCGCCGGCCACAGCCCCAGGTAGGCGTGCGGGAGGGCCCGCATCAGGGCCGTGACCACCAGGACCTCCCACAGGGGTCGGCGCACGGCCGTCAGCACCGCCACGACCACGGCCGTCGCCAGCACCTCCTCCACAGTTGCGGACCACAGCGCGTGGGCCAGATGCGGACCGAGGTCCGGGACCCCGGCCGCGGTCGCCTGATCGTCCTTGAGGACGGGGCCCGGCAGCCGCGCCAGCACCCCCATGAGGAGCACGGCCGCGCAGATCGCTGCGGCGTGGGCGAAGAAGACCAGCTCCCCCTGCGCCTTCTGCGCGCGCTCGATCTTGGTGCGCTTGCGGAACACCGGGCGGGCCAAGTCCAGCCGCTGGAGAGTGACCCCGCAGCGGGCGGCCAACTCCACGCACAGCCAGACCCAGACCACCAGCTCGGTCAGATGCCCGGCGATCTGCGTGGAGGCGCGGTGAGCGGTGAACTCACCGGCCTCGTCCGCCACAATCACGGCGAGTGCCCCGACGAGCGCGCTCACCTGCCGCCACGGCCACTCCGGGCCGTGCGGACGAGGCCGTGTGAGGATCAGCCCCAGCAGCCAGACCGCAGCCCCTGCGAGGCCGGCCATCCGGCCGATCTCCTCGATACGAAGGGCCGCGACGGGGAGATCACCGCCGGACTGCTGCACGACAGCCACGGCGGCACCGGCCAGATGAGGACCACCAGCGAGGGCGAACAACGTGAGCACCAGGGTGTACGCGCGTGCCGCACTCCAGGACGCGGGCGATCGGCCGGGAGCCGAGAACTGGCTATGGGAGTCGGTGGTGTGAGCGCCGCTGGCCCCCGCATCCTGCTCATCGTGGGACAGATCCGCCGGGTCAGGACGCCGGGCCGGTGCTGCTTGATCAGGCATGGAATAGCCCCCGCTCCCGCTCGACATCTGTGACCTGACCGCGGTGGGCGTCTATTTCCATCTGGGCCGCGTGGGCGAAGTGCCGTACGACGGTCTCCCCGAAGGCCTTCTCGGCGATCAGGCTTTCATCGAAGTCGCTCAGAGCAGCGGCGAGATCACTCGGCACGGAAAGCGCGTCGACAGCCCGGTAGGCGTCGCCCATGAAGAACGGCGGGAGCATGGGGCGGTCGGTGAGCCCGTGGATGATGGCGGCGCAACAGGCGGCGAGGGCGAGATACGGATTGGCGTCGGCGCCCGGCAGACGGACCTCCAGGTGCGTGCCCTTGCCATGGCCGGTGACGCGGATCGCACACCCGCGGTTGTCGAATCCCCAGGTGAAATGGGTGGGGGCGAACGAGTAGGGCCGGTATCGCTTGTAGGAGTTGGGGGTGGGCGCGTACAGCGGTGCCAGGTGCGGCAGGCCGGAGATCAGTCCGGCGAGGGCCCGCTCCATCGTCGGGGTAGGCAGGTCCCGGTGTGAGGTGGTGGCGAAGACCGGCTCGCCGTCTTTCCACAGGGACAGGTGAATGTGCAGGCCGGAGCCGACGCCAGTCTCCGGTGCTGCCATGAACGTCGGTATCAGCTCCCGGGGCGCCGCGACGTGCCGCACGGTGTGCTTGAAAACGGCCAGCACGTCGCACGCAGCCAGAGCCGGGCCGTAGCGCCAAGTGACCTCAACTTGGCCCTTGGCGCCTTCCGTCTTGACCGATTCGATCGGCATGCCGGCGCCGCGCAGCGCGGTCTTCAGGTCCTGGAAGAAGTCCGTGAGCAGCAGGGGCCGGTCGAGGGCGTAGTCGAGATTGTGGAACGCCGCGGGCTGAAGGTCGCGGTATCCGCTCGCGCTGTGTGCGAGCTCCTTGTAGAGGAGGAACTCGGTCTCCAGACCGACTCTGACGTCGAAGCCGAGGTCCGCCAGATGGTCGAGCTGGGTGCGCAGGATGCGACGCGGGGCGACCTCGATGGGCGCACCCTCCCGGTCGGCCGGGTCGCCGAGGATGAGGGCGGTGTCGGCACGGTAGGGCAGCCGTCGGATGGTGTCCGGGTCAGGGATAACGGCGAAGTCGCCGTACCCGTGCTCCCAGCCGGTGAGTTCGAAGCCCGGCAGGGGGGCCATGTTGACGTCGGTTGCGAGGATGTAGGCGCAGGCCTCGGTCGCGGGCATCTCCTCCAGGAAGATGGAGGCTTCGAAGTCCTTGCCCTTCAGGCGGCCCATCATGTCCGGGACGCCGAGCATCACCGTGGTGATCTCCCCGCGCCGCGTCGCGTCGCGGAGTTCTTGGAGGGAGAGAAGCCCGGCGAACCGATGTGTCTGGTGGGTGTTCTGGTTGCTCATCACACCACTTCCCCGGCGAGCGCCGTGCTCTCGGCCGTACTCCCGAGCGGAGGGATCTTGTAGTGGCGCTTGCCCTGGGTGATCCAGAAGATCCACGCCAGGAAAAGGGCCCCCGCCAGGGCGACCCCGGCATAGTTGAACGATTGCGCGGTGATCGGCGAGGCCTGGGGCAGGCAGAACACCACGGTCAGCACGGCCACGTAGGCGACGGAGATCCAGCCGAGCGGCTTGCTCCAGGCACCGAGGTTCCACGGGCCGGGCTGGAAGCGGTCACCGGCACGTCGGCGGAGGTACACCGGGATCACGTACGCGGGCGTGATCCCAATGACGTTGATCGCGGTGACGGCGGCGTACGCGGTCGGCGAGTACAGGCTGGGCAGGGCCAGGACCAGGGCGACGCCCACGGACAGCCACACCGCGGCGACCGGGGTGGCGGTGCGCTTGCTGACACGCCGCCAGGTCGCGGAGCCCGGCAGCGCCCCGTCACGCGAGAACGCGTACACCATGCGCGATGCCGCAGCCGTCTCCGCGTTGCCGCAGAACAACTGAGCCACGATGACGACGAGCAGCAGCCCCTTGGCCACGCCCGTGCCGAGCACATCGATGAAGATCTGCGCGGGCGGCACGCCCGTGCTCGAGCCCAGGGTGCCCGCGTAGTCCTCGATGGCGAATAACATGCCGGCCAGCAGCACGAACCCGGCCGCCCAGGACCAGGCGATGGCACGGATGATGCCCTTGGGCGCTGCAATCTGCGCCCCCTTGGTCTCCTCCGACAGGTGGGAGGAGGCGTCGTAGCCGCTGAAGGTGTACGCAGCCAGGAGGCAGCCGATAGCGGCCACGTAGACAGGATTCTCGAATCCGGTGCCGTTGTTGACGTGGCCGAATACGAAGTCGGCGCTCTGGCGCTCGCCGGGGGCGAGGGTGAGGGCTACGACGATCAGTGTGACGCCGGCGAGCTGCCACCACACCGAGATGGAATTGAGGACGTTGACCAGGCGCACCCCGAACGTGTTGAGGGTGCCGTGCAGCAGCAGAACGCCGGCGAATATCAGGATCGTCGTCTCCGGCGTGGGCTCCAGGCCCCACTGGAGGTTGGCGAACGCCCCGACGAACAGCGCGCACCCGTAGTCGATGCCGGCGATCGCGCCGAGCAGGCCAAGGAGGTTGAGCCAGCCCGTCACCCAGGCCCAGCGGGGTCCGCCGAGCCGGTGGGCCATGTAGTACAGGCCGCCAGAGGTCGGGTAGGCGGAGGTCACCTCGGCCAGGCAGGCGCCGAGGATCAGCGTCATGAAGCCGATGCCGACCCAGCCCCACATCATGACCGCGGGGCCGCCGGTGTTCAGTCCGTAGCCGAACAAGGTCATGCCGCCGGCCAGGATGCAGATCACGGAGAAGCTGATCGCGAAATTCCCGAAACCGCCCATCTTGCGGGCCAGTTCGGGCTGATAGCCGTGCAAGCGCAACGCGGCTTCATCGTCGATTGGGACGCCGGCTTTTCTCGGATACAACGGGGAAGTCCTCTGCTCTAAGGGTGGGAAGGGGGCGGGCCCGGTGGACGGGTGTTGCGGCCGGGGGGCCTCGGATGTTCATCGGCGGCCCCTCTCGCTCAGGGCTCTATTCCGTGCCGAGCGGAACTGGTCCTGCCACCAGTGGACGTTCTCGGTGACGAGCGCCCACGGTGCGGTGGTCACGTACGGGCCGATCGCCTCGAACACCTCGGCAGCGTTTCCCACGCCGGTGGCGGTGAGCACATACGCCAGGTGGTTCAGATCCAGCAGGGAGCGCATATGAGGTTTGGTCTGGTCGAACCAGTCGGTGAGTGCCTGCTTGGCGTAGTAGGCCCTGACCTCGCTGGCCCAGTAGGCGATCGTGCCGACGGTCCGCTTCTGCGCCGTTTGCCTGCGGTATTCCTCGACGGCGGCGTACAGGGGCAACACCTTCAGCGCAGAGCCTTCAGGTGCGACGGAGGCCGCCCACTGGGCGAAGTCCATGCCTCCCCTGCCGCGGGCCTGAAAGACTTGGAGCATCCGGTGATACGCCTCGCGGGAGTACGGGTCCCGCTGGTGCACCCACTCCAGCAGCTCCCACGGGCCCGGCGGCAGCATGTCGCCCCGCTTCGAAGCCCAGTTCATCCAGGTGTGAGGAGAGCGCGGGTCCGTGTCGACCTGTGCGAGAGCCACAAAGCACACGAACGGCACGGGGTCTTCCCGCCACCGGTCCGCAGCGGTCTTGCACACAGCACTGGCCGCATGGACAGCGCGGACCAGCCGCTGTCCGGATACCCCGTCACGGCGGGCGTTGAGCACCCGCTGGGTCAGTACGCGGGCCCACATCATCAGCGCATCCCAGTCGTCGGGTTCCTCCGCCAACCACGCCTCGATCGCCTGGCACTTGGCGGCGCCGACGGCCAGCGCCTGACTGCGAGACGTACGCAGCGGCCAGTCGTAGCCCGTGTCTCGGAGCAGCTGCTTTGCGCAACGCCACCGGTCCAGCTGGAGGTCTTCGAGCGCGCTACGCAGCTCTGCGTCCCACCCCGCCAGATGAGGAGGGGTCAGGTCCATGTCACGAGGAGACATCGGCACATCTCCGCGCGAGGTGAGAGACGTTAGGCAGGGGGACATTGCGTCTGGGCGTGCATAAGAGGGACATGGGGGCGGAGTCCTCAAAAGTCGAAGCCGGCGGGTGAAATCGGATCTGAAAGGCACCCATCAGCGATTTCTGTCCCCCGTACGAGTTTCGTCAGGGCGGCAGATTTGGGTGACACCATCGATGCCGCAGAAGCGCGGGAATCTTTCTCCGTAGTGCGTGTAAGGGGTTATGCGGCCGTTCGAGGGTGTGTTGGCGACCCAACTGGCGGTATGAGCAGTCATGGTGGGGGCTCGGGTTGTGAAGAATGGAAAGAGGGGCTCTGAAATCGGCGCTTAGTTCGCGCCCTAATGTCCTGGTGATCAGACGCCGGAGCGCTTCAGCACGCGCTGCACCTTGTGCAGCGTTACTACGAGGTCCTGGCCGCAAGGCAAAGGGGCGGGCTGTCGGCTCGCCTGGATCCATGGGGGAGTGTCCCAGCGCAGGCCAGGGGACGGCGGAACGGTGATCCACGAGCGTAGCCCTGCATGCAGGTGCATGCGCTCGTCGTTCGAGGCCAGCGCTGAACCGCTTCCTGGTTCAACCAGCAGAACGACCCGGCTTGCCTCGCGATCGACGAGAGCAGGGACGTGTGGACCGCCTTCTCCGGCTGTCAGCAGGGCCTGACCGACTGGGGAAGGCATGCTCACGGCGTCGAAGCAGGCGCAGTTGGCAGCGATGACGGGCCCTTGACGGCCTTCGAATTCAAAGAGCGTGGCATCGATCAGAGGAGTGATCGTCTGTTCGTCCGGGGGAAATCCTGGTACGCCGTCTGCGATCACGTACCCGACTGTCCAGCCGAGTGTCTCCCGGTAGATGGATAGGACGGAGGCCAAGCTGCTTCGATGCAGGCCGGGGTACATCCGTGCTCCTCGGGTAGCTGGTTTCCATTGTTGCGTGTCGTCTTTGGGCTTGGGGTGGCTCTACGTCTACCGCTGGCTTCTGTTCCTATTGCAAGGTGCGAACGAGACCTGACTTCAAAGTGGGATCGCGTCCTTGGGGATCTCTTTACTGAGCTGATCAGTTTCACGTTCAGCTTGTCGGCCTTCAGGGAGAACGAAGCTGGTGGGCCATTTCGGCGGCGGTGGGGCGATCCTCGGCCGGCGCTGTCAGCGCTTCAGCGAGCACCTGCTGAACACTGGGCCAAGCATCCGAACTGTGCAGAGGGATCTGGTGGGTGGCGATGATCTGTCTCAGCACGGGCGCGGTGACTTTGCCTGGGTCGATGCCGACGCGGGCGTAGTCCCGTGGCCAGTCGCCGGTGATGGATCGCCAGAGGCTCGCGGCCAGTGCGTAGACCTCGGCCGGTATCGAGGGTGCGACGGGGCGAATGCCGTCGTGGATGGATCGCGCGAGTTCGGGTGCCAGTAGGTGCGGAGGCCCGCCCCTGAAGAGGTGGGAGGCCTTGAGCTGGTGCGGGTGCCAGGACCATGAGCAGTCGATGAAGCGGACGCAATCGGGTGTGTGGATGGTGTGACACGGCTGAAGGTCGCCGTGCACCCAGCCTTGACCATGGAGGGCGGCCACGGCATCACACAGATCGACCATGTGGCGCCGGAGGGCCGCGGATTGGAAGGTTCCTACTCGTCCATCGTGCAGAACCTCCCAAGTAGAGGGGCCGTCGTACCAAGGGGTGAGCATCCAGGCCAGAGCGTCGCCCCGACCACGCGCCAGGACGGCTCCAGGGGGACCCATCCGAGTGACGGCGACCGTCTCGCGCGCTGTGATTGCGGCTGCGTCCGGGCCCGTTCCCACCTTGATGGCAACCGTCTTCCGTGGGCCGTGCGCCTGCCATACGGCGCTTGCCCGTCGGTTGCTGATCAGCTTCAAGTGTGGATCGGGCCCACACAGGGCCTCGGCCGCGGCACGTGCCTCCGCGGGACACGGCGTTTCTGTCGTCATGGAACATCCAGCTTCCTCAGTGCCATAAGGTGTCTGCCGTCCCGGCGGGCAAAGGCGCTGGGACTTCGTGTTTTCCAGGCAGGGAGTGATCTTGGGCTACGTCCGGCTGCTGCGCCGCCGTCGCGTCCTTGCCTTGTGGGCGGCCCAAGCCCTGTCGGTCTTCGGCGACCGGTTGTACGCCATGGCGATCATGTGGATCGCTTGGGAGCGGTCGGGGGCGGACGCCATGGGATGGGTCGCCGTCGCAGAGTCCGTGCCGTACATCGTGATGGGAACGCTGGGACGCCGGATCATGGACCGGTTCGCGTCTTTGCGGGCGCTGGCTGTCGTCGACGCGGTGCGGGTGGTCCTGGTGGCGCTTCTGCCGTGGGCCTGGGGCGCGTTCGGAACGCCGGGCATGCTCGTGCTGGCCGCGGCCTTGGGCCTGGCCGGCGCGGTGTTCGACCCGAATCTGGGGGCACTGGTCCCGGACTTGGTCCGGCCCGACGAGGTGCAGGCCGTCAACGGGCTAATGGACCTGACCGGGCGGATCGCGAGGGTGGCCGGTCCGGGTGCGGCAGGAGCCATGCTCGCGTTCGTTCCCCAGGCCACGCTGTTCTGGCTGGATGCGGCGACCTTCGCCGCGTCCGCCGTGGCGCTCGCGCTCCTGGGGAGGTCCATGCGGCCCGCTACGTCCGGTCCGACGCCGCCGACGGAAGCGGTGCGGATGCAGGCCCGGTCGTTGCTACGGGCCCATCCGGCCACGAGCGCAGCGATCGCCGTGCACGGCGCGGCGATCTTCGCGCAGGCCGTGGCACTGGCGATGCCCGCGCTACTGGCGAGCCGTCTCGATGCAGGAGCCGGTGCGTACGGTCTGGTGCTGGCCGCTACCGGTGCGGGTGCCTTGGCGGGGAACTTCGTGGCCGGTAACGTGCGGTTGCCGGGCCGGAAGCCGGTTGCGTACTGCCTGTTGTGGGCGGTCTCCGGGCTCCTGCTGGCGGTTACCGGCTCTGCAGGGAACATGCCCGTCCTGCTCGTGCTCTCCGCGGCTTCCGGTGCTGTGGCACCGTTCCTGGGGATCACCTTGCAGACCCATCTGTCTGCGTTCCCGGCGACCGCGCGTCGGCGGTTGATGTCCATGGACCTGACCGTCATCAGGACCGCGGGCACCGCATCGATGCTGATCGTCCCCGTCGTAGCGGCCAGTTCTCCGGCCACGGGCTTCTGGGTGGGTGGCATGGCCACGGTCGTCGTGGCGGCCGTGGGAGCCGGCGCGGCGTGGTGGTGGATGCGGGACGGGGGAGTCGTTCCGGCCACGGAGGCGGCTCCCCAGCTCTCACGCGACTGAAGGCACGCTACTGCGGGGCCTCGGCCGGCGTGTTCAGCCAGGGCGTGGGCGATCGGTTCGGCAGGTCCGAGACCGGCTTCGTTGTACGTGGCGGTCCACTCGTCCCACAGCGCGGCCTGCTCCTGAAACTCCCTCATGGAGCTTAGTTCTCCTCGTCACGAAAAGAGGGATGGCCGGGCGCCGCTCAGTGGTGGAGGATGCCCGGCCGGGCTTGGACTGGTGGTGCCGGATCACGCAGCCAGGCGGATCCAGTGGTCGACGCTGATGTTCTCCAGCGGGATGCCGAGATGCTTGTAGATCTCCTGGTGCATGCGGCCGAACCAGACGTCGCGGCGCTCGTCGAAGAATTCCTGGTCGTACCACGCCACGCCGAGGATCACCGTGCCGCCACCGTTGGGGTTGTCCTTCTCGGCCTCGAAGTAGGTGCACTCCCAGTCCCAGAGCATCAGCTCCTCCGGGCGGGAGCGCAGCCGTTCGTCCGAATCCTTCAGGGACTCGATGCACCTGCGGGCCGTGGCCTCGTCGGGACAGTAGTAAGTGCAGTCGCTGCGGGCGATCACCTGCTTGTCGCCACGACGGCCGGAGGCGGCGTCTTCGCCGGTGAGGACGCGGACCCGCGTGGGAGCGTCCCGATCCAGGAACTCCTTGAGGATGGTCACGGTGGTTCTCTCCTCTCACTCGTTGGGAACTACCAGCCCGAGCCCGAGATCGGGTGCAGGCTGGGGTTTGAGTCGTCGCGCCTGCGGATGCCGCGGGGCGCCACGTAGCGGATGTTCAAACCGATGCGGGCGCCGGCGCCCTGGTTCGAGTGGGAGCGATGCACCAGTCGCGTGTCCATGAGGACTCCGCTCCCGGCGGCCACTGGCACGGGCACGCCGCGCGTGTGGGGAGACACGCGCGTGCCCAGGGCACGCCCGCGGGCCGCGCCGGTCGCGAGCTCCCGCTCGTAGGGGAGGTAGCCGCCTCGCTGGGAGCCGGGCACAACATGCAGGCAACCCGTCGTGAGGTCGGCGTCGGTCAGCGCCACCCACGCGGTCACCGCGCGGAACGGGTCCAGCTCCAGCCGATCGTTGATCCCGTCCTGATGCCAGGGCACCTCGAAGTCGCGACCGGGCCACTTGACGACCAGGAAGGTGTTCTCGACCGCGATGCTCGGGCCGATCAGCCTTTGTACTTCGTTCACCAGGCGGGGGACTCGAACCAAGGCCTGGGCCCAGTCCTCCTCGGCGTGGGGGTTGCGCACCACATCGCGAAGCGCGCCGCGATGGGCTGCCACGAGCTCGACAGCGCGGGCCCGCGCTGTGGAGGGCGCGGTCCACCGGTGGAGTTGACCGTATCCGGCGGGACCCAGCGGTCCGTCGCCCGCAAGGGCGTCGTCTGGCCGCGCTGGTGCAGTAGGCGAAGGCTCAGCCATGAGTGTCTCGCTCTCGAAGCATCGAAGGTGGCCGGCGGTCTGAGCCCCTCGGCGTGCGGCCGTTGACGGTGAAGCGGTGAGGCTCGGAGCCCCCGTCGTAGGAGGGCTGGCGTTGGTCAGTGGAGGCGGACCACGTTGCTGCAGTTGGCGTGGATGTCACTCGATCTCGCCGCCGAGCCGGAAGGGCTGGGATAGTCGCGCGGCAGGGAGGGCTCGCCGTCCCCGATCGGCTCTTCGCAGGCGGGGCAGAGTCGCACGCCACGTAGCTTTGGGTAGTACTCGCACAGCGCTCTGACGGCACGAGCCAGGCGCCGGGCGTAGGCCGCTGCTCCGCTCCGTCCGGGACGCGGGCTGGTCTGGAGCTTTCCGCGTGCCTCACGGATGCAGGCGAGTGCGCAGTAACGGGGCACGCTGTCCTGTGGGAGCTGCAGCGCCAGCTGCTCGACTTCGGGGGCGAGCAGCTGCAAGTGCCCTCGCAGCTGGAGGATGAGGGTTTCCAGTTCATCGGCCGAGAGCGGCAGGATGTCCGGTGCGGCATCGGGCTCCAGCAGACGACAGGCCGTGTCGTGCATCGTCACCACATCGAGTGGCATCGCTTCGATCCTGGCGCGAGTGGCGCTCATTGTGTCGCCTCCAGCGCATGGCGCAGTACATCAGTGGGTGTGAGTCCGTGCTGATGAGGGATGAGCCAGTACAGGCCGGGCGGTCCTTCCTTGTGATCGGGCGGCAGCACCACGTGCGCGTCGGCGCCGAGGGCGGTGGTCTGCGGAACGTCCCACAGGGCGGTGCTGCCCGCGGGGACGAAGAAGTACAGCATGGGTTCGTGGCGAGCCGGATCCACGGCCACGGCGCCCGGCTGCGCGATCAGTTCGATCGCGCGGACGCCAAGGTGCCGTTCCACCTTCACTGCATCCCATTCGACACCGGCGGGCGCGAGCCGCAGGCCGGCCGCGGTCAACATGTCTGCCGCATCGCTGATCATCTGTCGTCCGTCCTTCGTTGCACTGTGCGGCGAAGGTACGGCTGGACCGATGGGGCTACCCGAACTGAGAGTTCGGGTGAACCGCGAGTTCGGGATCAGACGAGCTGGAGCCGCTGGACGAGATCGTTGACCTGGCGGCGGAAGGTGGGACGGACCCGTTTCTGGAGATCCAGGATCATGTTGTGAGCGAGTGGGTTGCGCGCCAGGTCCTCGGGAGCAATCTCTTCCAGATCCAGCAGGTGAACCAGGACGGCTGCATCCTCCCGTCGCAGGTCGTGGCACCTGGCCAGTTCGAGACCGAAGGTGAACCGTCGCTCGCGGCTCGGCAGACCGTGCGTGTCGATCTGGTCGGCGACGCGCAGCCCTTCAGAGGCCTCGCCGGCAAGCATCTCGATGCTCATCGCGTGCATGGCCACATTGGTCGGCCCGAACACGGTCCACTGAACGTTGCCCTCTCCGACCTGTTCGGCGAGCGCAGCCGCTCGCTGCTCAAGTCGACGACGAGCCTCCCACCACTGGCGACGGCGGGCATCGGAGACGACCGCGACCAGTTCGAGCGCTCCCTCAACGGCCTTACTCTCGGCTGTCACTGGAGCCTCATGCAGTTGCTCGACGGCTCGGAGAGCTACCTCCTTTGCTTCCTCGACTGCGCCCGGCTCGCTGTGGGAGAGCAGCACATGGCCAAGGTTCCACTGGGCAGCCGCGATGCGCACGGGGTCGTCGGCGTCTTCGGCGGCCCGGATCGCGCGGTCGGCGACCATGAGCGACAGGTCGAGGCGTCCGGCGCGGCGGCAGTACGAGCGCAACAGGCCGTACAGATCCGCTGCCACCCGCAGGACTTCGCGCCGCGCCTCGGGATTGTTCCCCGTGCGGGTCACTCGCACGGCGTGTTCGACGTCTCCGATGAGATCGGGGAGGACGCGGGCTGCGGCGGTGAACCGGTCCTTCGACGACTGCCAGGTGCGCCATGCCTGTTCCACCCGTTCCCGTAGTTCCGCGGGGCTTGCAGGAGCTGAGCTGCGCGGACGGTCACAGCCCATCAGCGCACGGGCCACGGCAGGCGCGGCGGTGAGAGGAATGGCTGACTCCTCGATGCGGTCTTCCACGAGGAGGGCAGCGATCGGGACGCCCAGTTCGGCGGCGAGTCGGGAGAGAACGTCGGCAGAGGGCACCTTCTGTCCGGCTTCGATCTGCTGAAGGTAGCGTTCAGTGATGCCGCACAGCCCGGCGATGGCCGCCTGGGTGCGGTTGCCGTTCTTCCGCCGGTAGTACTTGACCTTTTGGCCCACGGGCAGTCTTGGTGAGATCACCGTTCCGCCCCCTTCTCCGCTTGTGTCTCGTACCGTCAGCCTAGGACGGAGCGCGCCAGCGCGTGCACGGTCCGCACACGTTGGCGTGACAGGTAATGACCCAGTGATGGGTAGATAGTTGGGGAGGCGGCATGGCACAGCTCGTCCTGTGGGACATCGACCACACGCTGATCGACACGCGGGGCGTGGGCCGCGAGCTGTCGGCGGCTGCGTTCCTGCAAACCACAGGACAGGTGCTGCGCGAGCAGGCGAAGATCGATGGCATCACGGAGCCGGTGATCTTCCGCGAGACAGCGAAGCTCCATGGCCTGACCACGGACCGCAATGACTTCGAGCGTTTCGCTCGTGCTCTGACGGAGGAGCACCTGAAACAAACCGCGGAGCTAAGGGAGCGGGGCCACGCCCTACCCGGTGCCGCCGCCGCCCTCGACGCGCTCGACGCGCTCGGTGTCCAGCAGACAGTGGTGTCGGGCAACATCCGCCCGGTCTCCGAGATCAAGCTCCAGGTGTTCGGGCTCGACCGGCATATCCGCTGGGAGCTCGGGGCGTACGGCGAGGACAACGACGTCCGTGCCGAGCTCGTGAGGCTCTCGCTCCGTCGTGCGGGTGCTGCGGCCGGGGAGGCAGTGTTGGTCGGTGATACGCCGGCCGATGTGGAAGGAGCACACGCGAATGGCGTGCGGGTGATCGCCGTAGCATCAGGGCGGAGCGACGAAACCGCACTGCGAGACGCCGGTGCCGATGTCGTCCTGTCGGACCTACGCGACACCGAGCTGCTGGTAAAGCTTGTGCGTTGCGATGGCCAACAGCCGTAGTACAGAGGCCTGCGTTGCAGGCGCGAGTCAACTACGGACCGTTTTGAGCGTTCCGTTTGGGTGTAAAGGTAAAGGATAGGTCAAGGGGGCGATCCCATTCTGGAGTTAGGGCGCCTTCGCACCTTGCAGTAGGAACGAACCCCGGCGATAGATCTGGAGCCCGCCCAAAACCCGGGCGGTTCGATCTACGTGCTTCGCGGGGTGATGTGACCGTGGTGGTCGAAAGAACGCATGCCTGCACAGATGACAGGTGGCGGCCTGTCACAGCGGCTTGTGCTGCGACAGTCACGCTGCTCGTCGCAAGCTGCAGCGCGGAGAGTACGACGGAGCCGCCGTCGAGCACGTCTAGCGCGACGGGCGTCGTCACCGCGGACCAGTCAGCATCTGCCGAGCCGTCGTCCGAGTCCCCGGCATCCAGCGCCCGGAATCAGGCCAAGGCGGCGTACGTGGCGATGTGGCAGGACATGGCACAGGCGGGGACGACGGCGGACTGGCGGTCTCCTCAGTTGGCGGCGCACGCCACGGGGGACGCGTTGTCGGCGATGTCCCGTGTCCTGTACGCGGACCATCTCAACGGGCTTGTCAGTAAGGGTGCGCCGAAGAACCACCCGAAGGTGACTTCAGCGACTCCGGTCGCCCAGCCGACCACGGTGATGATCCAGGACTGCGGAGACTCGAGGCATTGGCTGCAGTACCGGAAGGACACCGGCAAGCTTGCCGACGCCACGCCCGGCGGCCGACGTGCGATCGCCGCTGAGGTGAAGAAGCAGGCCGACGGCACGTGGAAGGTCACACGCTTCGCGGTCGAGGGGTTGGGGTCATGTTGACACGCCCGGTCGCCGCTATCTGTCTCTCCCTGGCGGTCACGGTCGCGGGCGCTGGAGTTGCGGCCGCCGGTGACGAATGGGGAGCAGCTGACTGCTCGCAGAACCCGTTGCCCGGCTGCGAGTTGAGCGCAGGGAGAGGCGGCGCGCACGGCACGCCTCGCCACGATGGCGGTGAGGCTCCCCGCGGGGGGAGCGGGAGTGAAGGTGGAGGCGAAAGCGGCTCCCAAACCCCGAAGAGCCGAAACCCCGACCTAAATCGGGCGAGTTGCTCCTATCAACCCAGCGACTATCAGCCGCCGCCTGAGGCAACGCAGGCCTCCTACGCCGGGCCGCGTAGCGGAGGGGGCGCGGCCCAGGTCGCGGTGTTCACTACGTCTTCGCCAACCACGAAACTGCTGGCAGCAGACCCACAGCCAGGGGAATCCGGAGCGTGGTACGTCTACAAATGCGCTGCCGGAGGTGTACGGGACGCGCTGTACCGTCCGCCGGTGTGGATCCCGGACGCACCACAGCAAGAGGGCGGGGCTCCGCAGCCGACTCCGGCCCAGTTGGCGCAAATGGCGCGCGATCAGTTGAGATTGCCGTCGCCTGAGATCGAGTCGAGCCCGGCGAATGAGCAACTCGTCGGCCTGCCGACCTGGTTGTGGCTCGACCGCGAAGGCTGGGGATCGGTGTCGGCGACGGCATCGGTACCTGGAGTCTCAGTGACGGCCACAGCTCGGCCTGTGTCCGTCGACTGGGCGATGGGCGACGGCAACTCGGTGACGTGCAAGGGCCCGGGCACGCCGTATGACGCGATGCGGCAGAAGCAGGCCAGCCCGTCGAGTACTTCGCCGGATTGCGGCCACACCTATCGCACGTCGTCGGCCGGGCAACCGGACAACGCTTACCCCGTGTCGGCGACGGTGCACTGGACGGTGACCTGGGCTGGGGCGGGCGAGAGCGGCGAATTCCCAGGCCTGACGACAACGTCGGATGCGGCGTTCCGGGTCGCGGAGAGCCAGGCGTTGAACACCGGTCGCTGACCCCGACGCCTCCCCCGCTGATCTACGAGCCGCGACAAGTTCCAACGCAATCTCGACCGCAGCGCGCCGGTGGCGCGGTGCTGCGAAGTCCTGTGCCACGAGGAGGTACTCGATGAACACCCGTGCGCCGACGCACTCGGATACGGAGTCCGGGGAAGCGGCGATCATGGCTCGCCGTTGGGGTAAACGCCGCGACGGCCAAGCACCGGCTCGCGTGCTCGGAGTGCCCAGGCGCCGTAGCGGGCCGTACCTGCTTCTTGGCGTGCTCCTGGTCCTCGGCTGCGCGACCGGTGGCGTGGTAGTGGCCACCCAGCTCGGTCACCACGAAGCCGTGCTGGTGCTGGCCCGCCCCGTTGCCGTCGGTCAGGAGCTGGCTGCTCGGGATGTGCGCGAGGTGAGCATGTCGATGGACACCGGTCTTGCCGCGATCCCCGCTCACGCGCGTTCAACCGTCGAGGGCCGCACCGTGGGCTACACCATGCCGGCGGGGACGCTGCTGACGAAGGAAGTAATGGGCGACGCACGGGTTCCTCCAGCCAGGCAGGCTGTGATCGCAGTGGGCGTGAAGGCTGGCCAGTACCCGCCTGACTTGCAAGTCGGTAACCACGTCACGGTCGTCGCTATGGCGGCGACCGACGAAGCCTCCGGCGCAGCGTCCTCTCGTTCGTCGGCGTGGGAAGCGACGGTTACCGGAGTCCATCCCAACAGCGACGAACTCCTGACGACGGTATCCCTGCAGTTGGCTCAGGGTGACGCTCGCGAACTGGCTGCTGCGCCAATCGGGCAGATCAACGTCTACGTGGTGCATGGAGGCAGGCGGTGACGCTGGTGGCGCTGTGCAGTTTGAAGGGTTCACCCGGGGTGACCACGGCAGCGCTCGGCTTGGCCGCGCGATGGCCGTCCGGCGAGCAACCGGTGCTCGTGGAGTGCGATCCGGCCGGTGGTGACCTGCTCGCCCGCTTCTCCCTGGAGACATCCCCCGGTTTGGTGAGCCTCGCCGCAGCAGTACGGCGAGGAGCAGCGCCCGGGCTGGTGTGGCAGCACACTCAGCGATTGCCCGGAGGCCTGCCAGTTGTTGTCGGCCCGGCCGGCCCGGAGCAAGCGCGTGCCTCGCTCGCCCAGATCACCGGTGCGGGCGCCGCGCCGCTGCGGCAGGCGGCAGACCGTCCTGGCACCGCCGTGATCGCCGACTGCGGAAGGATCGATCCAGGCTCCGCGGCCCTGGGCATTCTGCGGGCAGCCGACACGACACTGCTGCTGGCCCGCTCCCACGACGACGCCCTCATGCACGTGGCCGCCAACTTGGACAGAGTCGTGCGATGGTCGCGCCGCTCCTGCTTCGTGCTGATCGGCGGCGGCTATCCGACCAGCGAGGTAGTCCGAACGCTGGGGATCGAGGTCATCGGCCGAATCCCGGACGACCGCAACGGCGCGGCTGTGCTGTGCGGCCGCCCTGGACGACGCTCGGCGCCGGCGAATTCGCCACTGGGTCGGTCGTTGGCTCGTATTGCCGCCACGGCCGCCTCTCGCTCACTCGGTCGACCGGAGTGGGCGCAGGAGAAGGTCCCGGCGCCGCGGAGCGTCGGCGGCAGTCCGCCCGCCATGAGCCCAGGAGCCTTGCCAGAGTCCGAGGAAGAGGTGTCGCGATGAGCGAGCGAGGGAGCAGCCGTACCTCGATTCCCAGCGGTGGTGTCTTTCCCTCGGTGGGGCCGGGCGGACAGCAGTCAACGAGTGTTGCTGCAGGACGGTCGCTCGGTGCCGACGCCGTCGGCACCGAGAACGGCTCCGCTGCGGCGCAACTGCGACTCCGAATGATGCGCGAGCTTCCCAAACGCCTCGCCGAGCGGGCTCGCGCTGACGACGACGCTGGTCGCCCGCGTATGACCGACGTGGAACGCCGTACTCGGGTGGAGCAGATCCTGTCGGATATCGCGGAAGAGCACGCACGCACGTTGCTCACACGCGGTCAGCGCGTCCTGCCGCAGGACACCGAGCAGGAGGTCATCGCGGCCGTGCTGGCCGAAGTCCTCGGATTGGCGGGATTGGAGCCCCTGCTGCGCAACCGGGACATCGAGAACATCAACATCAACGGTGACCACGTCTTCGTCCGCTACGCCGACGGTCGGCGCGAGCAGCTTCCGCCAGTGGTGGGTTCGGACGCGGAACTCGTCCAGCTCATCCGCGACTTGGCGGCGCGCACCGGGGTGGAGGAGCGACGCTTCGACCGCGGTAGCCCTAGCGTGAGCTTCCAACTGCCCAATGGGGAACGCGTCTTCGCCGTGATGGCGGTCACCGCCCGTCCCTCGGTGTCGATCCGTCGGCACCGCTTCCAGCACGTCACACTGGCCCAGTTGCGGAGGGCCGGCACAATCGATCCGGGCCTTGAGTCATTCCTCGGTGCAATGGTCCGAGCCCGCAAGAACGTCCTGATCACTGGGGGCACGGCGATCGGCAAGACCACCATGTTGCGGGCACTGGCTGCCGAAATCCCCCCATGGGAGCGGCTGATCACAATCGAGGACGTCTTCGAGCTCGGCCTGGGGACCGACGCTGACGCCCATCCGGACGTGGTGGCGATGCAGGCGCGTGAAGCAAACATCGAGGGCCAAGGCGCAGTCACTCAGGCCGAATTGGTGCGTTGGGCGCTTCGCATGTCCCCGGACCGCGTGATCGTCGGTGAGGTCCGTGGGCCCGAGGTGATTCCGATGTGCAACGCCATGAGCCAAGGCAATGACGGCTCAATGGGTACGCTGCACTCCTCCACCAGCCGGGGAGCGTTCACCAGACTGGCGGCCTACGCGGTCCAGGGACCGGAGCGTCTGGCGCTGGAGGCCACCAACCTCCTCGTTGCCTCCGCACTGGACTTCGTGGTCCACCTGGACAAACCACGTGATGACCACAGCAAGCGGGTTGTCTCTTCGATCCGCGAGATCGTCGACGCCGACGACAGGCAAATCGTTTCCAACGAGATCTTTCGCCCGGGCCCGGACCTGCGCGCAGTCCGTGGTGTGCCATTGCGCGCCGAGACGCTGGAAGGACTGGCAGCCGCCGGCCTTGACCCCGACTCCCTTGCGGTCGAGAACTGGTGGCGACACCCATGACTGGATATGCGGTACCGATGGGCGTGCTCGGCCTTGGCGCCGGTGCTGGACTGGCGATGGTGCTTCACGCGCTACACGGCACCTCCACGGTCCGGGACCCGAAGGGCAAGAGGCTGCGCCGGCTTCTCTTCCACTTCGAGTACCCGGGACGATGGCTGACCGCTGCCGGCGCGGCTGGACTGCTTGTCGGTGTCACCACGGGATGGGTAGTCGGCGGACTCTTGGCTGCGATGGCGACGTGGACCCTGCCCAGGCTCTTGGGCTCCAGTACTGCCAACCGGCAGCACGTCGCCCGCATCGAAGGCATTGCAAGCTGGACCGAGATGCTGCGCGACACGCTGGCCGCCGCGGCCGGCCTCGAACAAGCCGTGATGGCCACGGCCCACACCTCGCCTATCGCTGTTCGACCTCAGATCCAGGGCCTAGCCGTCCGGCTCGCGAGCGGCTGTCGCCTTGGCACTTCGCTGCGACGTCTGGCCGACGACCTGTCCGATCCCACAGCGGACCTGGTGATCGCCGCACTCATCCTCGCCTCCGAGTATCAGGCTCGCCAACTGGCGCCGCTGCTTGGAGAGTTGGCGGCCACAGCCCGTGGCCAGGTCGAGATGCGTCAACGGGTTGAGGCCAGCCGTGCTCGCACCCGTACGACGATGCGCGTGGTGGTGATCACCACCCTCACCTTCGCGGCAGGACTGATCCTCCTCAACCCCGCATTCCTCGCCCCGTACGACACGGTGACCGGGCAACTCGTCCTGCTGCTGATCGGCGGTGTGTTCACGGTCGCCTTCGCCTGGCTCCGTCGCATGTCGCGGATCGAACAGCCCGAGCGCTTCCTTACGGAACCAGGGTTCGTCGGAAGGGCCCCAGACGCGATCGGCGCCGTATCTCCGGAGGCATCCCTGTGATCACCATCCTGCTGCTCTCGATCGGCACCGGGCTTGGGTTGTGGGCGCTTGCCCTATGGCTGTTTCCGCCCCGACCACCGCTGGCTGCGTTGATCCGTCGCCTGAACGCCACCCCCGCACCCTCAGTGCCCTCGGACTGGGACGGCGGTTGGGCGGTGCGCATGGGCAAGCCCCTCGCTGGACCGCTGCATGCCCTCGGTCTGCCCGTCCGCAGCGTCCGCCGGGATCTCGCCGTCGTGGAGCGGTCGATCGAGACGCACCTGGCCGAGAAGGCGGCGCTGGCGTTGACCGGGCTGTTCCTGCCTGCAACTGTTGCGTTCGCCCTCACGCTCGGGGGCCGACCACTGCCGTGGGCCGTGCCTCTCGGCGGTTCACTGGCGCTGGCGATCGGTGCCTTCCTTCTACCGGACGCCGCGGTGCGGGCCGAGGCCGCGCGACGCCGGGCTGCCTTCCGCCACGCGCTCAGCGCCTATCTGAACCTCATCCATATCCTGCTTGCCGGAGGCGCCGGCGTAGAGGGGGCTCTCGCTGATGCTGCCGAGGTCGGTCACGGCTGGTCCTTCCACCGGCTGCGCCGCGCTCTCACGACCTCCCGGCTCACTCGGACGTCTCCATGGACAGCGCTAGGCGAACTCGGTGACGAACTCGACGTCACCGAGCTGACGGAGCTTGCCGCCGCACTCGCCCTCGCAGGCACGGAGGGAGCCAAGGTACGGGCCTCTCTTGCCGCCAAGGCGGCCGCCATGCGTGCCCGCGATGGCGCCGAAGCCGAAGGGCAGGCCAATTCGGCCACCGAGCGCATGGCTCTGCCCGGCATGCTCATGGCCTTCGGATTCGTGATCTTCGTGTTCTATCCGGCCCTCTTCCAGATCGACGCAACGCTATGACTCAGCCACAACGTCGGGAGGAAACCGCACATGTCCGCGCTCAAGTCTCTCCGATCCGTACGACGCCATCTGAGCTCTGTCATACGCAACGTCGTCCGCGACGACCGCGGAGTGACCACGGAACAGGTGATCTGGATTGCCTTTCTTGCGGCGCTCGCACTGACCGTGACCGGACTGTTCGGGCCGCAGATACTGGCAGCAGCTCACCGCGTGACCTTGAAGTAGGTCGGTCGGCCGGACAAACCGATGCGGGCGGAAGCACCACGGAGATGGTCATCATCATGCCGCTGGTCTTCACCGTGGTCCTGCTCCTGGCTCAAGCGGCCCTCTACATGCACGCCACTCACATCGCCCAGGCCACCGCGGCGCAGGCACTGGCAGCCACACGGATCGAGGACGGCACCGAAGCCGCCGGGCAGGGCGCAGCGGACCAGGCTCTGGACCAGCTCGGCCGCGGTCCGCTGCGCAGCACACGGGTCACTGTTCGACGTGGCGCCGAGCGGGCCGAAGTACACATCACTGGGACCGCCAGCAGCGTTCTGCCGTTCCTGCACCTGCCGGTACGAGCTCGTTCGGTCGGACCGATCGAGAAATTCGAACCCGGCTGAAGGACTGGGATATGAGATGCCATGCGCTCCCCGGCAGGTATCGGGTCGACGGTGGGTCGGGGACCGTCGAACTAGTTGTCAGCATCCCCGTGCTGCTATTGATGCTGTGGTTCCTGGTCTTTTGCGGGCGCGTAGCGGACTCACGTCTACGTATCGAGGACGTGGCCCATCAGGCGGCGCGAGCTGCGAGTTCCGCGCGAACGCCGTCCGGTGCGGAGGCCAGAGCCCGAACGACGGCTGCTGGCGCGCTTCGGGATGAGGGAATCACGTGCCGGTCCTTCGGGATCGTCATGAAGGGCGACGTGCAGCCGGGCGGAATCACGACGATCACTGTCACCTGCCGCGTCGACCTCGATGACCTTGCGCTCCTACAAGTGCCTGGAAGCACGGCGCTCAACGCCACCTTTTCTGCCCCGGTTGATGTGTACCGCGGTACTACCAACAGGGCGTCCTCTGGAGAAGCAGGGAGCCCATGACACATCTGCGCGTTAGTCGGGCGGGACTTGGCGACCGGGCACGGCGCGACGAGGGTCAGATCACGGTGTTTGTCGTCCCCCTCACCGTCGCCGTGGTCATGTTTGCTGGACTCGTCCTGGACGGCGGCCTCGCGCTGGCCGCAAGAGCCCGAGCCATGGGCGAGGCCCAGGAAGCCGCCCGCAACGGTGCACAGGCCCTCGACCTGGCCGCCTACCGAGCGGACGGGAGCGTACACCTCATCCCCGAGCAAGCCCGTGCCCTGGCCGAGGGGTACCTCGCATCCACTCCAGACACCGGCACGGTCAGCGTCACTAACGACACGGTCACCGTCACGGTGACAGCCCAGCAGCAAACCCAACTCCTCGACCTGATCGGCCTTGGGGCCATCACGGTGACCGCCACAGGCTCCGCCCATCCCGTCTACGGCGTCACTGCGCCCGAATCCTGACCAGGTTGGCCATGCCCGATCGCGAACACCGATTCAGGCCCACCGGGAGGGGCCACATCCTGCTGTCACGCAGCGCAAGCTTGCTGCGGGGGGTGCTCGCCGTAACCACGCTGGTTGCTCTGGTCGGAGGAACACCGTGGGCTTTGACGCGCTTGGTGGGCTGGCCCCTCCCGCGCCGCCTCCCGAGCTGGCCGGAGATCGAAAGTGCCCTGATTGCCCCAATGCCGGTCAGCCTGCTGCTCCGCACGATGGCCTGCATCCTCTGGCCGATCTGGGCAGCGTTCGTCCTCGCCGTTGCTCTAGCGCTCGTCGACGAGGCACGGGCACTCCCGCGACCAGCCATCCCTCACCCAGGCCCGCTTAGGGCTGTAGCTGCGGTGCTTGTCGGCACGATCTTTGTCGCTCTGCTCTCCCAGCGGGCTGCCGTGTCCTCGTCTCCGGCCGGCACGGTTGCGACGGCCACCGGAGCCTCAACGCCCTCGGCAGCAGGCAGCGTTACCGTGCCTGGTCGTCTCAGCGTCACGAGTGTCCCTGAGAGCGTGGAGGTCGCTCCGCCTCGCGATGGCGTTTACGACAGCCTCTGGCGCATCGCCGACCGCACGCTCGGTGACGGCAGTCGATGGCCCGAGATCTACGTCGCCAACCGCGGGCGCCCTCAGCCCGACGGGAGCGCCTTGACCAACCCGAATCTGATTCGTCCCGGCTGGATCCTGCGACTTCCGAGTTGCCCACCCGTCAGAGACCACCCCTCCGAACCCCGAGAGCCCACAACGCCGAACCCCTCAACCGACGCCTTCCCACCTGGTGGCAACGCAGCGCCACCGTCGTCGCCGGCTCGCCACACTCACGAACCCCGCCCGGAGCCCGGAATTAGCCTGCCCAACGGAGCCTTCGTCGGTATCGCCCTCGCCGCGCTGATCGCGGCCGCGGTGCTCATCGTTCGGCGGCGGCGACGAACCCGGTATCTCCCCGGGAGCGGTGATCGCGACAACCTGGCCATGGCGCCTGTCGTGCGTGCACTGCGGCTTGCGTACGACGAGGCGTCGCGACCGGACGAGCGGGACTTCCCGGATGTCCCTGATTGGTCTGCAGAGTCCCGTCCGGCGCATTCCGAAGCCAGCGGATCGGCGAGCGAGGCCACCTCGACATCGCCGGATGTGCCGTGGGACGACAGAGCCATTGGCGTCAAGGATGGCCAGGCGCTTGCCTGGGATCTCGCTCAGGCCCACGGTCTCGGCCTTGTTGGACCTGGCGCTCACGACGCTGCTCGGGCTTTGCTGGTCTCCCTTCTCGCCCGACAGCACGAGCCATCTGCACGCTCCATCAGGGTCGTCGTCCCGGCTGCCGACTGGCGCTTGCTGATTGGAGAGTGCGCCGGCGACTCTCCCCAGTTGCACGTTGCAGGCGACCTTGTTGCAGCCCTTGATTGGGTGGAGTCCGAGCTCTTGACGCGCGTTCGGAACCACATACAAACGGCCACCAGGCCCGATTCGCCTTCGTCGCCCCATGCAGACCTGGTGCTCGTGGCCACCCCTGCGCCGCATGCCGACAGCCGCCTGCAGGCAATATTCGACAACGGTTCAGCCTTCGGCCTGGCCGGCATCCTGCTTGGGCAGTGGCGGCCGGGGGTGACGGTTGGTATCGCGCCGAACGGCATCGTGACAACGGCCAGCCCCTCTGCGCCGGACGCCTTCGGTGCCGCACGATTGTTCACGTTGCCTGCTGACGACGCTCAGGTGCTGATCGACCTTCTCGTCGAAGCGCAGCCTGCCGCGGGGCTCCCACCGATACAGCTCAGCGAGTCCACGAGTGCCGCGCACGACGAGGAGCGAGGCGTGCCGTCCAGAGCACTGGGCACGTCGCCACCGTCGACGTCCGGAGATGACTCAGGACAGCCCAGTCGCCTCCAATGTGCGACCGGACAAGTTCCCGTCTCCTCCAAGCCGTTGCAGCTCATCGTCCTGGGCAGTTCATGCCTGATACACCGTCAGGGAGCGGGAGAGCAGACCATAGATATCACCTCGGCTCTCGCACCTAAGCAGCGCGAGCTCCTGGTGTATCTGGCCCTCCACCGCGAAGGCGCACGACGCGAGTCCATTGTCGCGGCCATCTGGCCGGGGGCGCCTCAGGACCGTCCATACAACAGCTTTCACGCGACGCTGAGCCAACTGCGGCGTGCCCTGCGCACGGCGACCCAGGGTGCGATCAGCGATGTCACAACCCATGTAGACGGGCGCTACGCCCTCGACGACGCCCAAGTCACCGTGGACCTGTGGCACTTGAGGGACGCCCTCGACGCCTCCCGTCCGGGCGTCGGCGTGCAGAGCCAACACAGCGCTCTGGAGCGTGTTGTCGAGCTCTATTCCGGTGACCTTGCTGACGATGTCGGCGCAGAGTGGATCGAGGCACCTCGGGAGGCCATCCGACGTGATGTCATGGACGCCGTCAGCGCACTCGTGCGTCTCCTGCGCGAGAGGGAACCAGGCAAGGCACTGTCCCTGTTGGAGTATGTCCGAACGTTCGACCCGTTCAATGAGGCCATCTACCGCGACATCGCCCGATTTCAGGCGCACTTGGGGCACCAGGATGCCGTAGCGCGCACCTTCAAGCTGCTCGAGACAACCCTGGCCGAGATTGACGAGGAGCCGAGTCCGGAGACAGTCGCCTTGCTCGGCTCCCTGCAGCGTGTACATCCCCCGCGCCGTGGGGAGAGCGACTCAACCACTTGAAGTGTCTTCAGCGCGCCGCCGCTGACGAGCACGGTCCAGCAGGTCCGAATGAGTCTCGGCCCACATGGCCAGTGGCGCAGCGACCGATAGTAGTTCCTCTGCCGCCGAGGACAGTTCATAGGTCGCGCGATAGGGGAAATCAGACTCTCGGTCGTGTTTGACGAGTTCGCCTTGTTCCAGTCGCCGGAGGGTCCGATTCAACGGGCTGTCCTGCAGGCGCCGATGTTTCCTGCCCGGCCAGCCAGCAACGTTGTCCTGCGCGCGAATGACGTTGAGTAGGCTCGTGTAGTGTAACGGGCCTCCATGCAGGGCTATGAGAACGTCCCAGGTCCACTCACCACTCATTAGATACCGGACGTCGTGTACACCTCGCGCGAAGCGACGGTCGTCCGGCGTCAAAGAGTTCGATGGCTCTTGCTGAACGTGTTCGTCGGGAGCGGTGTCTAGGGGTCGCTCAGGATCACTCTTTGGACCGCGGTGTTGCCAACGGCTCATCTCATCAGGCATGAAATACCCCTCGAGATCAGTCGCGAATGATGAATGGGTGGCACGGTCGTTGCGCGAGGTGTGATTTTGGCATGACGAAACTCCTCCTCGGTGGGGGAGGCCTCCGCGCCTGGCGCTGGTCAGTTGAAAGAGTGACTAGCGAGTTGTTGTCTGATCAGAAACAGGGCGGTGACCCGAAGGACTACAGCGCTACCTATGGCATACACCAGGATGCCGACGTAACTTCAAGGTCAGTACGTGTCGGCGGATGCATCACAACTTGCGAGCGACCCCCACATACAACGGCTGGTCTTCACGAATTCGCATTCCGGGATCTGGATGCCATTGAGTGGCCAGTGCGACACCGGGCTCGCAAACTTCGAGAGTCTCGAAGAACTGCGCGACCTCGCTGTGCGACCTCGCCTTGACCGGCGTTCCCCCAGCGCGGTAGATGCTGTCGATTCGATCCCAGATCTCCGGATCGAACTCCCATGTGACGTGGGAGAGCATGAGGTAGCTACCCGAGACCATGGGTTCTAGCAGCATTCTGACGATCTGCCAGGGGTCCTGATCGTCGGGCACGAACTGCATCAGGGCAACCAGCGACAGCCCGATCGGGCTGTCAAAATCAAGGTATTCCCTGGCATACGCGAGAATGCCTTCGGGTTCTCTGACGTCGGCGTGGACGTAGGCCGTGCAGCCTTCCAATGTTCCCTGCAGCAGCGCTTCAGCATGACGCAGGACGATGGGATCGTTGTCCGCATACACGACGCGAGCGCGAGCATCGATCTCCTGAACGATCTGGTGGAGATTCGGCTCTGTCGGGATTCCCGTCCCGATGTCGAGGAACTGGTGGACTCCGCGGTCCGCGACGAACCGGGCAGCTCGATGCATGAACTCGCGGTTCGCCCACGCAGTTTCCTTGACCCCTGGGAAGAGTTCTACCACCTTCCTGGCCGCTGCGATGTCAGCGGCGTAGTGGTCCTTGCCGTCGAGGAACCAGTCGTACATGCGAGCCGAGTGGGGCTTGCTGGTGTCGATGTCGTCCGCGCTGAATCCGGTGTCTGTCACTTCAGTTGTCCTCTGCTCACGGCGTCGGCGTGGTCATGAGTGCCAGGTTGGTGTGGCCAGTTGGTGTACGAATCAGGCTCAAGCGATCAGGAAGTCCGCCGCTCCATCCCTGACTCCCGCGACGAATTCGGCGATTGTGGCGGGGGTGCAGATGAGGGCTGACCCTTCAGGGTCTGTCGACTGCCTCAGGGCGACGCGTCCATCGCCGAGTTGCTTCGCCTCGACGCAGTTGCCGTTATTGCTGCCGCTCCAAGGCTTCTGCCATCCCTCACTACCCAGATCCTTGGCGGCATTTGCTGTGTGCTTCATGCGTCTAACTCCTTGCGGACGTTCAGGAGAAATTCCCTGGTACGTCCCTTCGACATTGCTTGCGCGCTCATCCTGTCCAGCACCTCACGATGCAGTGCCACTTCCTCATCGTTCTCGCTGTATGTGGCGCTGCTGAGGTTGTCTGTGCAGACGATGTCCGGGAAGTCCGGCATCGGAAAACGGAAGAGCGTGAAGGGGCCGAACGCACCAGGATGCAACCCTGCCGTGAACGCCAGCACCTGAAGGGTTACGTTCGGAAGATCCATCGCCTCGACCAGACGATCGATCTGGGCCTTCATGACCTCTGGCTCGCCGGCGGGACGTCGCAGCACAGTCTCATCCATGATGATCCACAGCTGCGGTGGTGCGGGATCCGTTCGGGTCAACAGGACCTGGCGCTCCATCCGTAGGGCCACTCGCCGATCCAGTTCCTCCTGGGTAGGCCGAGGCCGATTCAGGCGGAGAACATCTCGTGCGTAGTCATCTGTCTGCAGAAGGCCCGGTACGACATGGGGCTCGTAGCCGCGGATGTGGGTGGCGGAGTTCTCCAGGCTGACGTGCACGGCAAACCAACTCGGCAGCGCATCACGGTAGCTCTGCCACCAGCCGGGCTCGTTGGCCTGATCCGTCAAGGCGAGGAACTGCATCGCCTCGGTCTTGTCGACGCCGTAGATCTCCAGCATCGCCTTGACCGTCGCCCACTTCAGGGTGACTTTGGCCTGCTCCATCCTGATGACCGTTGTGTGAGCCTGGCGCAGCCTGTTGCCAACCTCTTGGGCCGACAGGCCCTTGGCCTTCCGCAGCTCCTGCAGCCGTCTGCCGAGCACCATTTGAAGAACGGTCGGAGCAGACCGCGGTGCGCTCACTTCGCATGCCTCCTCGAACCCCCGGACGCCCAGCAGTGTGCCACGAGCTGCGCAAGCCGGACAGACTGCACACCGAGGCAATGCACTGTGCAAAGTGAAGTGTTGCCAAGTGGCTTGTGAGGCGAGCATAGTGACGGGGTGACCAAGTTCACCCGCGTGGAACGGCGGGCGCCGGCTTGGGGCTGGCACGCCGAGCCGCAGGGTGACCCGCCCCGGATGCTGTGTGCTGTGCGTCCTGCCCGCGCTATGTCACCTTGTCCGCCAGTGCCAACCCAGGTGATTGCGCTGCAAGCCCCAACTCGTGTGCTGGTGACTCTCATTGATCTTCCGAGGGCCGGTACACCGCCACAGCCCTCGCGTCGCACGGCCTCGTCCGGCTTAGCCCCACGTTAGGAATCAACCGTGGCCCTGACCGACGCCGCCATATCTGGCGACCCACCCCCCACGCTCGACACCGCTGCACGTCGGAGAGCCTTCGTCCTGCCGGCTGACGGAACCGCCGTTGGGGAAGCCCGTCACCTGGTGCTGGAACAACTCAGAGACTGGGACATCACGTCTGACGGCTGCGACACGGCGGTCCTCGTGGTGAGTGAGTTGTTCACCAACTCGGTGATCCACACGAACAGCGAGGCCATCACATGCAATGTGGGGGCCACCGACGACCAGCTGCTGATCCAAGTCGCTGACGATGGCAGCGGTCAGACGGAGCCGACGCCTCGACAAGCCCACCCCCACGCCGAAGAGGGACGAGGGTTGATGCTCGTCAAGGCTCTTTCTGAACGCTGGGGCGTTGCCGTGGCCGGGCAAAGAGAAATTCGGGTCGTGTGGGCGACGCTGCGCCTGAACCAATCATGAGCGCGTCGAGGACCTTGTCTCGGACCACGGCCTCATTACCTGGCCAGGAGGCGCTTCGGCCATGCAAGAAGGTCTGAGTCAGCTACGTGGAACAGGCCTTGCCCTCGAGATGCTCCGCAACCGCTGGACCTACCCGGTCCTCGTGGCTCTTCGAGATCACCCGCTCCGCCCCGCTCAGCTTCTGGACCACATCAACGAAGGCAACAGGCGCAACGCCGATCTGGTGGGCACGCGCGTCCTCCACGAGAAGACGCTCTATATGACGCTGCGCCGGATGGAAGGAGACGGACTCATCATCCGTCAGAAGCGCGCCGGGTCAGGGAATGGTGCGACTCCCCGGGAGCTGCCCCCCATGAGCCGGGGGCTGCTCGCCGCTCTGCACTGCATCGCAGCATGGGCCGGCGGCCAACGTGACCAGCTCGCTACGTTCCTTCGGGTACACCGAGGCTGGGCTCGAGCGGGCAGTCAACTCGGTGACCCCAAAGCCGTAGGACCACGACATGCACTCAGCCCGGACCAGGAGTACTGGCGCGACATCGGCATGGCGCTAGTGATACTGCGACTTCGGTGGGGATTCGCGGTGCTCAGTCAACTGCGCCATGGCGGGCAACACCCGACCGGCATTGGCGCGGCCGTCAATGCCGGCATTGCACGCAACCGTGACATCACAGGGCACCGCACCATGTCGGACAAGGTGCTCTGGGACACCCTGCACAGACTTGTCGAGGCCGGGTTGGTCAACTACCAACCTCGACAAGGCCAGTTCGCCTCGACCGCGCGCTGCGACCTCACGTTAGCCGGCCGCACCCTCCTCGCCGCCCTGGCTCCGCTCGGCGTATGGGCCGGAGAGGTTGAAGAGCACCTGGCATTGATCGTCCGGAGGCGCCGCGGTCTCGATAGCTACGGTGATGAGGTGGAGCGACAGGGTTAGTTGACGCTGAGACAGGGTGCGGGGCCGAACCGAACATTCCCATCGTGAGGACCTCTGCCGGGACTACGAGGGCTCGCCGCGCATGTCGACAGGCGCACCCTCTCCTGGGGCGGGTGTGGGCCCCTTCCGCCCGAGTTGATCCATTTCTGGAGGAGGTAGGGAGAGTGCACGTGGGAGAAGTGGGGCCCTTGATGCTGTGCGGGTCCGGTCTCACGGGTGTGGGGCGGGAAAGGTGACCTCGGGGTAAGGCGCTGACAGCCCGTAGAGCAGGCGGGTGTGTCGGTGGCGCAGGTGCTGGTCGAAGTAGGCGTTGACGTAGGTGCGTACCACTTCGGTGGCGCGGCGCCCGTCGATCGTGCCGGCCGCCTTGGCGACCTCCTCGGGCGGGGATGCCGAGGATGGGTGCCGCCTGGTGCGCAGCAGCACGGCGAAGTCGAGAAAGGTGTCGTGGGCCGCGCCGGAGAGTTTCAGGTGCCATTTCGGGCCGCGTTGGTTGGCCCAGAACGTGGCCCAGCCAGCGTCTCTGCCGTGGTCTGGTTCCGCCCTGCCGAACAGCATCAGGGGGCGGTCGGAGCCGGCGACGGCAGCGGGCGTGCACAGGGTGCCGTCGAGGTTGATCCCGGCGGTTGATCGCGGTGAGCTGGTCGAGAACGAACCGGGTGTCGGCGCCCCGGACGTCGACCGACTTGCTGGTCACCTCGACCTCGTTGGCGTCGTTCAGTTCGGGCATGGCGGTCGGCTCCAGGTGTCCGTCGGGGAACTCGACGGCCAGCGAATCGTGGGTGTGGTCGATGGTGACGACGATGTACCCGCGGCTTGCGAGGTCCTCGACGAGGGCGGTGGCCTCGCTGCGCGGCCCGCGCAGGCCGTGGGAGTACAGCAGAACCCGCCACCCGCCCCGGCGCCGCTGCACAGGGGTAACGAGAATCGCGCCGCCGCCGGCGCTGGCCCGGGCGGGGCGATCGAGGCCGCGGTCACGGGCGTGGCCGCGGCTGCCAACCGCCAATTCAGAGGATCCGCACCTTTCCGAGATAGAGGGCCGCGGAGCGGCGGGAACGGCCGGTGGCCATCTGAACGAGGCGGATCGCCGCGTCCCTGCGCAGCTGACGGCGCGGGGCACGCAACCATCGAACGCACCGGCGACGCCGTCAACGTCGTCGCCCATGACCTGGAACCGCTCCGGATCAGCACCCCGACGCGGTGCCGCAGGGGGCGATGACGGCTCGACTGAAAATCAAGTCTGGCCAGTTGTGCAGCGCCCCTCCGGCCGGACTCGTCGCAGGTGGATAGGCGCTGGGCCCACTCTGTCGCAGCAAGCAAGATCGCAACTACCGAACGCGGTCGCCAATAGGGGTTCCAATTTCAGTGCCAATACATCTCCCAATACATCCGCCTCCTAGGCCGGTAGCCCCCGCGCCCCTCCTTGGTGCAGGCAGCCGCCCCCTTGGCCCCTTCCGGGGCTGCGCGCAACTGAGGTGCCGGTAGGCACTGCAGCAGACGGGACGGCGCCAGAGAGTGGCGAGCACATATGGCGTGATGGCCTTTTGCTTAATGTTTTTATTGGCTTTTATATCCGGCATTCTTTTTCTTCGCTCGATTCCCTCTCTCCTCTTTTATTGCTCCGCAGTGAATGCCTGCCCCATTGCTTCACCTGCCTTTGGCGGCCTTCCCTTTCTTGGTGATGTTGAATTGTCCGTTGGTTTCGAATTCCCGCAAAGAATCGGGAAAGCTGAGTGATAGCCCTTGAATTGAAGCGGGAATGCGAGAGAATGGAAGGGTAGGGGCGCGGTATAAAGGGTACGCGTCAATGAGCGATCGGAGAGGATCGTGAGTGATCTTCCCGCAAAGGGAATACAGGCGAACAAGCCTGTGGGAGACGTCACGGCAGAGGACATGAAGCGGGTGACGTCGGAGGACTTTACGGAACTGCAAAGGATCGCGCGCGGATACTGCCGCACGGTTGATTCCACACGGTCCCGTAAGCGGATGGACGGAAGCGCCACCGTAGCGCGTAGCGGGTCCGCACTGTACGGAACCGATGACGTGAGCGACGACGTCACCCAGGATGCCGTTTTGATCTTCACAAAGCGGCTGCGCGAAATCATCGCAACATGCGAGGTTTCGGCTGTCTGGGTGGAAACCCGCGAAACGTGCGCATGGCAGTACGTTCGCAGGGACGGCGAAACGATCATCGTGACCCGTAAAACCCTCCAATACTGGGCGGTCCGCGATGCTGCCGCGCGGAACGGGTACAGGCTGGACGTCAAACCGGAACCGGTAGACGCTACTCCGGGCGCACAGATCACGCGCGGAATCCCGCACGCGGACAAACTGTCCACTCTGGCGATGACGCCGTATCTGTCGGGGCAGAGCGAAACGATCTTCCGGTCTGCGTGGGGTGACGGAAGTGAATTCCCGGTTTTGAGCACGGTCCTGGACATCGCGAAGCAGGCGGATGATCTCGGTCGTGCCAGCGTGCTCGGACGGACCGCGCAAGATCTGTACGGCGGACCGCGTCACTCGTCGTCCAAGGTGCAGCGCACGCGTGACGCTGCGGTCAAGGAATGGCGAGCGTTGACAGCGTCTCTTGACGCTGTACGCGACGAACTGATCTACCGCAGCACTGAGCCGCCTCACACTGCCTGATAGCGGGCAACCGCAGGGGTCCCCGGGCTGGAAAGCCCGGGGACCCTTCGCTTGTCGCACACGGCAGTGTGAGCGGCTGCACCGTGGGCGGCAATCGGGTGGTGTGCCACCCCGTACATGGGTGACAGGGCTCTACGACAGCAGCCGATCGGGTGCAGCTCTCGCCTAACTCCATGAATGCCGGACGCGCGTAATCTCCGTCATTCGGCCGCCTCTTTTTCCGCCGGGGAGAATCTTGAAATTCTTTCCCATGATCGGTATTCGGGTGGGTCGACGTCCCGTATATAGGTGAGTACGCGTTACGGTAGCAGCCAGACGCGCGAATGTCAGCCTGTCGTTTCCCACCCTGTTTCCGGGTGGGAAGCGACAGGGGTACGGGCTCTTGTCCTGATAGGCAGCCAAGACGTGTGCCCGGACATGGCGGGCCGACCTGCCGCATGCCTGAAAACAGATCTTCAATAATTTCCCCCGGTGATCGGTAATCGGGGGCTTTCGGGATCTGTATTTAGGTGAGAGCGCAATACGGCACACCGTGAACGCTCAAGATTCCCTGCCGTCCGCGCTCGACGCGTATGCCTCACCAAGAATCTCGCTTGATCGACGATCGGGCGTTTTTGGAAGGCGTATTCATGTGAGAGCGGCGTACCGTCCGGGGCCCCCGGATTTGGTGGCGCGCTGCTCTCTGCCCGTTTGGTGAGTTCATCCATTCCTGGTCAGACGGGGAGCTGATCATGAGCGACACCACACTGGTCACCAGCGACTTAATCGACCTGTACGACGCTGTGTTCACGCGCGGCGGCTTCACGGTCCGGTTCAACGCGGACGGGACCCTGACCCCAGCGGCAACGGGGTTTGCCGTATCCGCCACTGACGAACAGTGGTCCGTCCCAGCCGACGTGCCGTTTGCGGACTTCGCGGCGGCCGTTGAGCAGCTGCACGCCCTGTACCCCACCGCCAATGCCGTCGGGGGATGGGTGGACGGCCAGCAGTTGTACCTGGACCCGGTCGAGATCACCGACGACCGCGCCAAGGCGGAGTACCTCGGTCGTCTGCGGAATCAGATCGCGATCTACGACCTGTCTGCCTCCGAAGAGATCAGGCTCTGAGCCTGCCCGTGATCAACCGCCCCTGCACGGGCCGCTGTTCGCGGGCAGGACCAGAACCGATCTGGGGAGGCGATCATGAAACTTGTCTCACGCGCCACCGGCCACGAGATAGCCCCCGGCTCGACGGTGCACATGCAAACCGGCCCGACAGCCGGACGGGCATGGCGCTTTGAGCACATCGTCGAGCGGCCGGACGGCAATCATCACGTGCACGTCACCCGCGTAGGCGGGAAGTTGGGGCGCATCCCCCGGCAGTGCCACCCCGATGTGTTCGGGTGCGAGATCACGATCGACATCACCTGGCGCCGGAGCGTCCGCAACGCGGCGCATCACGCGTGGACCAAGGTCGACGACTACCTGCTGGCGGGGGCCTTCGCGCTGGTCCCGCTTGCCTTCTTCGAGCAGTACCACTTGGCCGAAACGATCACATCGGCCCTGGGGTTCGGCGGTCACTGATCTGCCGGAGCATCGGACGCATCCCCACGGGGTGCGCCCCTCTGCTCTTACAGACGAGAGCACGTCCGTGCCGGTTGGCCTGCCGGTCCGGATGCGTGGCCGAGGGATTGAGGAGAGAGGACATGGAGGCTCAGCACGTTGCCGACCTGATCAACCAGGTCAGTTTCCGCCCTGGATGGGAGTTCCGCGCGGACGTGATGGTGGAGGGGGCGCCGTTTGTGATCGTTCAGGCGCTCGTCGAGACCGTCAACTCCGACCGCGACCAGGCGCTCAAGGGCTACCCGGAGGAGATCCTGCTCGCGCCTTCGGTGATCATCGACGCCGACGAGTACATGATTCCGGACGACCTGTATGCGGACATGATGCAGTGGATCATCGAACTGGAGATCCACGAATGCCGCGAATTCTTCCGGGTCGGGCCGGACAAGGACGCCCCCTTCCACCCTCACCGCCGAGACGGACAGAGTGCGTGGGACGAAATGACGGGCGCCCCGGTCAGCGAGGGGTTCCGGTCATGAGCCGCAACCTTGACCGCGTGTGGTAGGTGATCGGCTGGCTCGCCCTCAGCTGCGCCCTGTTGCTGAACGTGGCCCCGGGTCTCTTCGGCGTCCACTGAGTGTCGCCACGCTCTCGCCCCCTCTTCCGGATGACGGTCGCTTGGACCGCTGGGAGGGGGCACCGCCCCGACGAGGTGTGATTCTCGCCCAGGTTCCGTGCCGTGAGCCGCCTCTGACCTGCCCGTGCCCGGCCCACAGCACGTCGATCAGCCGCGCCGGCAAACCCATACTCCCGCACCCCTTCAACTCCCCCCCCCACCCCGGAGGGGGTGCGGGGCCACACCAGGGGCGCCGCCTGGCGGCGCCCCTTCCACATTCTCTGACTGGAGGGAGGGCTCCATGGTGAGCGCCACCGAGGAAACTACGCGTGTCAAGGTCGAGATGGCCGTGACCGAGGAGGTGACCTACGAATTCCCGATCACGGTCGATGTGCCCGTTGACGTAGTCGACGACACGGAGGCCCTGACGGAGTATCTCGACCTGCACGACGAGCTGTGGGTTGACGACCTGCCGATCACTGGTGGCAGCCTGCCTCGCTGTCGGTGAACGAGCGCGAGGCGGACGCGGCTAAGCGGCTCCCACTCGACGAGGCAGCGTGATCGGCGCCATCCGACAAGCTCCGCCAGTCTGCCGCCGGTGTCGGAGATAGTCACTGCCATCGACAGGCGGCCCGCCGCACCACGGGTCCGTCGCATCCATCATGGCGCCGCACCGCTCGGCCCGCAGGGCAGTGCGGCAGCGGGGGTTCCTCTCCTTCCCGCCCTCCTTGGAAGGAGCCCCCGCACTCGCCAACGCTGCTCTGCTGAGCCGGGCCGTGCCGTCTGCTGTCCGTCCCGAACCTGCCTGGAGCAGCAGGGAGTTGCCTGTCGCCCCCACCGTACAAAGGCCAGTCCGTTTCGTCGTCGAGCAGAGGCGACCCGTTCGGATCACAGGCAGGCGAACTGGCAGATGGCCGAACTGCACAGACCCGTTGGGTGGCTACTGCGAACCGCCTAAAGCGCTCCTAAAGCAGACCAACGAGCCATTCCACAGGACGCCCAGCCCGGTGTGACCGGGCTGTCTCCCAATTCCCCCTCATTCGTAGAGGTGTCGCTATGAGCATCGCCGAGCGCGCTGCAGCCGCACACCGGCTGCTGCAGAAGCGCACCATCGAACTGCCGATTTCCCCCTACACCGCTGCTGATATCACCCGGGCGGCAGGGCGGTTGGCTGCTCTGCTGGGGATCGACCCTGCACAGGTGCGGCCGAGGGACAACTGGAACCACATCACCCTGCCCGTCGTGCCACTCACGCTGTACGCGAGCGACCCCGACGACCCCGGCACGCAGTACACGTTCTCCTACGGCGATCCGCTCTACGACGATGAGCCGTTCCTCCTCATGGGTCCATGCCCGGTGTGCGATGCCGCCGTACCGCTCGCCGAGGTCCGCTCGCTGGCAGACCTGGGAGCCTTCCTGACGACCGGCCCGGAGCCGCTGCCGGAGAACCACGTCCTGCCCAGCAGCTACCCCGACGAATTCGACCAGCACCCAGCCCACACCTCGCAGTGCCCCTACCGCGAAGGCGACTGCTGATTCGGTGTCAGCCCCCTCTGGCACCACCCGCCTGCCCTTCATCTCGCCTGGCGCCAGCGCCCCACAACCGCACCGCCGCACTGCGCGCGCAGCGGCAGCGTGGCAGCCGACTCTGACCGACGACTCACCCGGGCACCGGCCATCACCGCAGGATGTGCCGGGACTGGCGAGTCGTGCCCGCCCCGACTTCCGGAGGGAGGAAGCCGTGATCCCGATCAATGTGTCTCCCCAGACGCGTGAGCGGTTCGTCCGCAACATCATCGCCGCATGGCACTCCGCCACTCCGGAGCAGCAGCAGTGCGGGCGCACCTGGTACCGCACCGCTCACGAACTCGCCGCGATGATGACTGAAGGCAACCCGCGAGCAGGTGCCGGCGTCATCGCCGCCCTGTCAGCGAACAAGTCCTGGCCGGAGAACCTTCGCTTAGCCCGCCAGGCATGTGAAACCGGCCTCAGCTCCGGGCACTTCACCGACGCGTTGAACAAGGCCGCCCAGATCATGGCCGGAGCAGACCCGGCTGACGTACTCCCCATGGAGCGCAAGACCGGACAGTTCTTCCGCCTGATCGCCAACCCGGACGACCCGGACGCCGTCGTGATCGACCGCCATGCCCATGACATCGCCGTGGGCGAGACGTACGGGCAGCGCGACCGCGGCCTGTCCAGCGCTGGACGCTACGCCCTGCTGGCCCACTGCTTCCGCGAGGCCGCCCTGCGGCTGGGCGAACTACCCAGCACGGTGCAGGCAGTCACCTGGGTCGCCTACACCGAGCGCATCGCGGGCACCAGCACGCGCGGCCCCCGCCGGGCGATGTGACTGGCCCCGCCGCTCTGCACTCGGCACGCCGAGTCCGGCGGGACCGGGTTGGGTCCCAGGCACTGAGCACCAGCGCTCTGAGTCGGGGTTCATGGTGCCGAAAACCGGTGGCCGCATTTTCACTCAAGATCGGTAATCGGAGGATTCCCTCCACCGTATCTAAGTGACCCTTCGGACGCTCACTGCCACGCAGCGGTTGCTGCTCGGCGCAGCAACAACGAGCGCCGACAATCCTAGTTTCACTGCCGCGCCCTGTCCCTTTGTGGGGCGCGGCAACCTCTCGGTTGCGTAGCTCAGTTGGTAGAGCGCCGGTCTTATAAGCCGTTGAGGTCGCGGGTTCGAGTCCCGCCGCAACCACTCCAGGGGCTGGCGTTCCTCGCATTACTACGCGAGAAAATGACACGCCGGGAGCCTACAGTACGAGCTGCGGTAATTCTGCTCTCGCCTCGCCCGACCGGGCGATCGTGCTGGCTACCATGCCCGCTGGCGTTATGGCCCTGCATTCTATGCGCCCGTATCGGAGGCTCGTCCACAGGCAGCTCCATATGCGGTGCCGGTAATCAGCCGGGCGCGTCGTCCCTGAATAATTCCTTGATCGGAATTCGGGGCTTCCGGTTGCTGTACGCAGCGGGAATGCGATTGACGTCAACACGGCTCGCTGCGTGCTACCTCACTCGCGATTTCAGCGACCCCTCGATCAAGGCCATGCCCGCGCGGGTCGCTGAATCACGCTGCGCACGAGGCTATTCCATGATCCCCTGGAGGGAGGAGAGAATGAACATTACGGGAGTTCCCCTCGCGGACTTCTACGCGATCACGGACGATGTTTCACGCCGTGCGTACGACGGTAACGTCGCCGTCGCCCCCGACGCGCACAACGCACGTGGGAATTCCATCACCGCACGGTTACGGGTAAGGGACGGCCGTGGCGCAGGGGCGCGTACGGCTGCATCAGGACGGCACGGCCCATATGCCTGCTGGCACGCCTATCGCGACGTGTTGTGGACCGTGTTCTCGGCCTACCCCGACGCTCGGGCGCGAACCGCACTGGAGACGTATCAGGGCATTTCGGGGTTCGAGCGGGACTTTCCAGCAACGCGCTATCGCAACATCGGCTCGGTGATGTATCCGGCCTATATGCCCGATCTGTGTGTTGTGGATGACTGCGGTGAAGCGGGCCCTCCATTCCTGCGGACAGTGGATGATTTGGCGGCCGTGGAAGAGTCCGCGTGTGTCTCCGATGACGACCGCGTTCTGGCGCGCATCCAACGGGAATTGCAGCGTGCGGACCGATACGGCCCGGAACCGATCGTGTTTGAAGGGCCTCCGTCCCTGGCAGGTGTGCCGGACCTGGCCTACAGCGGTCGTTGAGTGGCTGTCACCGTCCCCTGAGTAGTCGGGCAGGGCACCATGTCGGCCCGCCTCATGCAGGTATCCGGCCGGATGGCCGCCGGGACCTCCGGAGCTGGCCAACCGGCTCAACGCGGAGAACGTCCCCCTCCCGCAGAGGGTCCGTGTGGGGCGGCTCAGTTCCCGCACCGCCTGACACCGGACGCCTGATAAGGCCGTGACGAACCGGGTTTGCACGGCCGCAGACGAGCTCAGTCGCATGTGTCGCTACCGCATCAGCATCAGCATCAAGGAGATCACCAAGGAGTCAGGCCGTGGCTAACAACGGCTGGGAGTGCGACAAGGGAGACTGCATGAGGTCCCCCACCTATGCCCTGCGGACGGACCGGCTGACGACCACCTTCGAGGTGTGCAGCATCCACGTCACATGGGCGATCAAGTTCTTCATGGAGATACACGGCCGCAAGGTCGAGCCGTTCGTCATCTCGAAGATCGCTTTTAGGCGGGAGGCCAGTCAGGCCGTACCCGCGATCAAGGCCGAGCTGCTCGACGAGGCAGCCGACCGCATCCAGGACGAGATCACCATCCAGACGCGAAGCGAGGAGCACGGCAAGCGCCGTGCCATCGAGCTGCTGCGCGAGATGGGCAAGCAGGCGCGCTCGTAAGCCGCAAGCGGCACCGGACCGCGCGCCTGCTCAGCCACGGGCGCCCCGCCGAAACCGGCGAAGAAGTGTCGCACGGCACTGATCGACGTCATCGGGACCCACTACCGGCGCACGGTCCACATCCGCCTGACCAGGGTCGCTCAGGTGGCCCTCGGCAACCACATCCTCAAGCAGATCACGAAGGAGTCGAACCATGACGACTGACGTCAACGCCGCGTTCGCGCAGGAGAAGACAGCCCAGATCGAGGCCGTACGCGGGGAGGCGCGCGCGTTCCAGGAGCGCATCGACCGGGGCGAGATCGCACCGATCGGCGGTGACCGTTACCGCGTCCTCACCGGCTGGGACGAGGGCGAGACCTTCACCGTGCGACGCAACACCGAGGGTCGGATCGAGCAGATCCTCGCCCAGCACGGGCTGGACACCACTACGGGCGGCGCCGCCCTCTACACCACCACCCCGGCCTGGCACGGCCTGGGTGCCGTGATCCCCGGCGGGACCACGGACATCGACGAGGTACTGAAGCTGGCCCGGATCGACTGGGAGGTCAGCAAACGGCCCGTGCTGTACGAGTGGGACGACGGCATCCGCGACGCCACCGACCACTACGTCACCCTCCGCACGGACACAGGCAAAGCCCTCGGCACCGTGGGAGATCGGTACAAGGTCTTCCAGAATCGGCGTGTCTTCGAATTCCTTCAGGACCTGGTACAGCGCGACGACGCGGTCTGGGAGTCGGCCGGCGCCCTGCGCGGCGGCCGGAAGACCTTCGTGACCATGCAGATCCCCCACTCCATTGTGATCGACCGTGGCGGCCTGGACGACGAGATCGCCCTCTACCTCGCCGCGATCAACTCCCACGACGGCACGTCCTCGGCCGAGTCCGTCGTCACGCCCTGGCGCATCGAGTGCGGCAACACCGAACGCTTCGCGACCCGGGACGCCGTGCACCGCTGGGGCATCCGGCACACCAAGGGTGGCCTGTCGGCTCTGGAAGAGGCCCGCCGCACGCTCGGCCTGACGCTCGACTACGCGAAGGCCTTCGAGCGCGAGGAGAACCAACTCGTCCGCACCGACCTGTTGATCGACGACTTCCACAAGGTGATCGACGGAGTGTGGAAGGTCGACGAGGACGCCACCGACCGGCAGAAGACCTTTGCCCAGCAACGGCACGACGAGCTGGAGGGCATGTTCCACGACGAGGCCCGGAAGCTGGGACGCACCGCGTACGCGGCAGAGCGGACCATCACCGACTTCCTGGACCACCGGATGGGGGTCGTGCCCCGCAACCTGTCCGAGGACCTGGCGCGTGCCCAGCGGTCGTTGGAGGGGACGAACGACGACCTGAAGTCCAAGGCCCACCGCAAGCTGCTGCTTCTGGCGCGCTGACCCGTCCGGTGGCACGTTCCGGACGGGCTCTACCAGGGCCGGTAGTTCAAAGGCAGAGCAGGGCGGTAGGCCGATGGATGCCGGTTCGAGTCCCCGCCAACGACCGTGGCGTGTCTTGGAACCCGACATCGCCGGGGCTGGCCGTTCGATCCCCGCGCAACCGGCGCCTGACCGTATGCCCGCCGGGGCCAGGGCTACGCCCCGGCAGTGGCCCGCGATCACGGTACGACGCGATTCGTCATAGGCCTGTTCCTCAACGCCGTGCTGGACGACGACTACCTCACGGACAGGCTCGGCGGCGAGCTGCCTTCACCACAAGGCACCTCGTACCCAGCTCAAGGAATAGGCGCAGAACCCGCTCATGCTCGAAGCCCTCGCAACCGATGCGGAGAGACATTCACTCCCGCAGATCTGGGCGACCTTGAGCATGTCGAAACGGTCGACGGCACAGCCTGCAGCGGGAAAGGCAAACTCGCAGGCATCGCCAAACTCCTCGGCTCCGAAGGGATCCAGGGCATCTAACGAGAGCCCTTCGGTGGACACCTTGAGGGAAGACACCTGACCCTGCCGAGCCGCCCTGCGCATCAATCGCAGGCATGCACCCACGGCCCTCATCCCCGCAAGACCGGACGCCCACGGTGGCAGCCGTGGGGGTCTTGCATGCGGTCACACCATGGAGAAGTACGTCGATGAATACGGACATTCACGCGGGCACCATAGGACGGAGCGACGCGCCCCTTGATAGGCGCTTCCGCGCGCTCGATGCCGCGTGGGACATGGCGGCACCTGACTCCCCGCGCGCGAGTCGGCTGACCACCACCGCCTCCTGCCGATTCCCGGCGACGGCACCGGAAACGCCGTCGCTACCACCCCGCCTTCGAACCCGCGACCATCCCGGTCTCGCCAGCCACGCACAGGAGATGTGAGCCGGTGACCAGGCATGTAGTCCAGTACTCCGGCGGGATCGGTAGCTGGGCCACTGCCCAGCGCGTTGCCGCCGAATACGGTCCGCACGACCTTGTCCTTCTCTTTGCGGACACTTTGGTAGAAGATCCAGATCTGTATCGCTTCGTGAGCGAGGCGGCGGGCCAGCTCGGGGTGCCGGTCACACGCGTAGCCGACGGGCGAACTCCATTCGAGGTCTTCTGGCACCAGCGCTTCCTGGGCAACAGCCGGTATGCGCCTTGCTCGGAATTCCTCAAGCAACGACCCTGTCGGAGCTGGCTGGAAACTCACGCTGATCCGGCCGATACCGTGCTGTACGTCGGCATCGACTGGTCCGAGCAGCGCCGCACGGCGGCGATCGAACGCGGCTGGGCTCCCTGGACTGTCACCTTCCCGATGTGCGACCCGCCGTACCTGACCAAGGACGAGATGCTCGACCAGGCCCGAGCCGCCGGGGTCGAACCACCCGTGCTGTACGAACTCGGCTTCGGGCACAACAACTGCGGCTCGCTATGCGTACGCGGCGGCCACCAGCACTGGGCGCGCGTCCTGGAAATCTTCCCCGAGCGATACGCGGAAGCCGAACGCCAAGAGCAGGAACTGCGAGCCGAACTCGGCGACGTCGCGATCCTGCGCGACCGCTCCGGCGGCCGGACCCGCCCGCTGACACTGACCGAATTCCGCGAGCGCCAGGAATCACTCCGCGAAATTTCCGCAGCATGAGCATCGTTCCACAGCAGCCTCATTGAGCGGAGCGAATTACCGCGTGATCGGTAATCGGCTGGATCCGGGCGACGTATCTAAGTGAGGAACACCTGTCGCTGCCGCGCATTGCGATGTTCGCTGCTCATGGTCGATTAACGCATACCCGGATCACGCGCCGCGACTGCCGCTGTACCCGCAGCAGCGCGTTTCACCACCCGAGAGGAGTTACAGCTGTGCGACACATTGGCCCGCTTCCGCAACGCCCCTACGCGACGCCCGCAGTGAAGGCAACGTCTGCTCAATTCGGACTTGATCACATCATGGCTGTGATTGAGGAAGCTGGCATGCAGGAGCTTTATAGCGACCAGGACGGCTGGGCGCGCTTTGACAACGAGCGAGCTCCTGACATCGCCGGAGAAGTCATCTACGACGTGCTGTCCTACGTCTACGAGGTCGGAGGAGAGCAGGCCGTACGCCAGGCTGTTGCCGCAGCAGCTCGTCAGCTCATTGAGGCGCTGGAATGCGAAGAGAACGCAGAGCCGCTGCTGGAGGAACTCGCCCGATATGCCGGAGACGAGTAGACGCACGTGGCATCGGCCATGTCCGGCGCAGGAGTGAAATCCGGATCCGGCCCTCACCGCATTCGCGCACAGAATCAAGGAGGGAAAGATGGACACGAGCTCAGGCGTGCGCGAACTCCGCAAGCAGGCAATCGAAGACCTGACAAGGGAAGGCCGCGACCCGGAGCGGTACAACGTCAACGGAATCATTCGCGACGCCTGGATCAACGGCAATGGATCGGCCGAGGTGTGGCGGGCGGCCGTGGACAAGCACCGCATCCAGTTCCTGGTCGGGGACACGGTGCGTGTGGCCGTGGAGATCGACGGCTTCGAAGAGTATCTGTACGGCCGTATCGAAGAGTTCCGCACGGCCGACAACCGGACGTACAGGCGCCGGGTCCCCAACCCGCCCTCGGCCTACGTCGAACTGTTCGAGCGGTACTCGGGGGCGCTGAGGCCGCTGTCAGAGATCACCCCGGAGATAGATGACTTCGAGATCACTTCCGAGCACGAGGAAGTGCACCGAGGCGCTCCGGCACACAACTTCGGGATCTTCCACTGCGCCAGCGGGATCCACGGCGGCTACACGCCGCCCGCTGACGTGCTGGTGATCCACAGAGCGTCCGGGATCGAGCGCAGGTTCTGCAACGACTGCAACAACGGCGGCCAGCGGGCCCGGCTCGGCCACCAGATGTGGTGGGACCGGCAGATGTGCCGCGACACCATCCAGGAGCTGACCGAGCACCCGGAGCAGATCACCGGCCCGGCCGACGACGAAGACGCGGACGCATCCCGCCGCTGGGCCGACGCATTCCCCTACCTGGTGCCGGCGAAGGCCGCGGAGTTGTACGCGCAGTGGAAGGAGCACCGTGGTGCTGCCTGAGATCCGCATCCGTATCCAGCACCCGGACGAGCCTGACGCGTATTCGTGGTGGGACTTCACGGCCGAGGACGCAGCAGAAATCCTCGCGGGCCGGAAGTTCCCGTACGTCGCCGAGATCATCGACTCCGCTGGCCGGGTGCTCAACGACTGCTCGAACCTGATCGCTGGGCCCGGCATGGAAGGAACGTATACCTCTCCGGAGCTGATCCCGGATGACGCCCTGGCGTACTACGCCACGGATCACTGGGTGCCTGAGTGCGGTATTGAGGCGGGCGCCCTGATCCACCACGGCGACCAGTTCCTCCGCGTGATGGGGCCCGAGTACACCGACCAGGAATACGGCTCCATCGGCTACGCGACTGGCTTCTTGTTCTGCCAGCCCACCACCGGCGGCTCCCCGGTCCGGATCTGGGCCGAGGACGCCACGCACCGAGTACGGGAGGTAACCGCATGAACTACAACCCCTACGACGAGTGGGACGCGTACATGAGGCGTCACAACGGCTACAGCTCCGACACCGCGGCGGAGCTGGAGGGCCAGGGCTATCCGGTGTGCGACTTCAACTGCTGTCTGGAGAAGCCGGGTCCGGACGCCCCGCGGTGCGGGACGGTCGTCCACGACCCGAGCGACCCGCCCGAGGAGCAGTGCCGCGGCGTGGCCACGCACACGATGTTCTATTCGCTCAAGGACTGGGAGACCCAGACCCGCGAGTACTTCCGCGAGCCCGCCTGCCTGCCGTGCGTGCGTACCTTCCGGCGGCGTCCGTCGCTGAAGGTGACGGCCTACGTGATCGGCCAGGAGCCGACTCCGCTGCTCGTGCCGGACAAAGGCGCGCTTGAACAAACTGATCAGCCGGACAGCAGAGGGGAGGGTGAATGAGGGCCGAAGCACAGGGGTGGACGATCGTCCACTCCAAGCGCACCGAGTGGCGCGGCGAATTCGGTGGTGTGTTCCTGGGCGAGCACGATGGAGAGTGGGTCGCCGGGCGGATGTACGTCGGCAAGAGCATGACCGACGGATTCGGCCCGGGCGGCGAGTGGTGGTACGCGACCTACTACGACCTGCCAACGGAGCACGAGTGCTACCGGGCGCGGCGTGCGGTGCGCGAGTACGTGCGGCTGGCGAAGGAGACCGCGCAGTGCTGGGACGGCATCTTCGAGCAGCGGGCCGGTGAGGCGATCGACCGCCACTGGGCGCGCAGGGCGCCGCTGGACAACGTGGCGGACATGTCGGCGGGGTGGGTCCACCCAGGCCTGACTGGAGACATCCACGGGCACACTTTCCTGCTGCCCGCGGTGGACGCGAAGTACGAGTTGTTGCAGTACATGCGACGCAGCTATGCCGTGAGCGAGGCGTTCCGGCAGCCGGAAAACGGCAAGACCGGCTCCGATCTCCACCAGGCTTTCCAGGCCGCGGTCGAGGCGGTCGGCCCGGTGAACCTGAGCGTGGCCGGCGACCGGTTCTCCCTGTCGTACCAGGGCCGTTACAACGACGCCGACGAGCGCTGGCGTCGTATCCCCCGCAACCCGCACCCCGATCGAAGCACTGGCAGTCTGACGAGTCGGCCGCCCGAAGGCATCGATCCCGGTCGACCAACACCAACGGAAACGCCCAGGGGCTGCTGCGGGCTTGGGACCGAGAACGCCCGGACATCGCCCGCCGCCTGTGGGGACTCAAGAAGGATGCGCAGTGACCGGAACCGAGAATGAAACGGCCGTACGAACCGCCTATCGCGTCACGTGGAAACGCGACAGCACCGACAAGTCGCACACAGAGACCTGCGTGGTTCACACCAGCCAACTGCGCCGACCGGGTGACACGAAGGAGCGGGACGGGATCCTGCGGCAGATGCTCGCCCTCCGCTGGCTGCCGATCGGGCAGATGCAACCCGAGAACATCGTGCTCCTGGACGTCCAGCCGTGGTGCAACTGCGAGCCGGAACCCATCCGTGACTGCGCCTACAAGCAGGACGGCGGCAAGCGCTTCAGCCTGTCCGCCTCGCACGGCAGGCCCGGGTTTGAAGTCATCACCGACCGCCACAGCAACGAGGTCCTCGGCATCGTCCACAACACGCTCAGCGTCGAGTTCCTGACGCTGGTGCGCAGCAAGTACGGCCACCAGTAGAAGCAGGGACACAGCAGCAACGTACGCGGCTCGCCCATCGGCAGCCGCTTTTTTCATGCCTGAAGGGAGGCGCTCTGTGTGAGGAAGAGGCTGCCGCGCTACAGCCCGCCGGTGATCGCGCCGAAGGACGAGTACGACGGGTACGCCATCAAACTGGACCTGGGTGACTGGTGCTACGCGCTGGATTGCAGCCCGTGCATCTACGGGCCAGGCTGGTATCCCTTCTACGAATACGTCACCCGGCCGGTACACGACCCCAGCGCGCCGCTCGCCGGGCCGAGGGACGTGGCCACGGGACAGATCAGGCCCACCTCGGTACGGATCTCGCCCGACGTGGAGTGGTACTCGTGGCGCAACGAGTACGTCACGCTCTTTCCGTACTACAACGACCACCGGGTGAAGGCGCGCACCCGCCTGTACGTCCAGAGGACTACGGTCCGGGGAATCGAAATCGGGATTGACCTGCGCACCGAGGTCGTGATCCTCCCTGAGGGATGCCCGGACAATCTCCAGGAGCAGGCCGAGGTCAAGGGTCGGCGCATCCTCGACTTCCTGAAACGGGCGCGCAGCGAGCGCCGCCGGGGACTGACAGCCCCGGACAAGGTGGTCCACCCGGGGATGCGAGACGACAACGACGGCTGAACCAGCCCTGCCTCCGCAGTGGTTCGCCAATCCCGACGGGCCGCTTTGAACCACGCTCGCGACCTGCGAGTGGGTCAAGAAGGGCGAACCGCTCTGCCTGATCGGCGACTCCGGGACCGGCAAGTCCCACCTGCTGATTGCCTTGGGCACTGAGGCCGCCATGCAGGGCTTCCGCGTCCGCTACGTGCTGGCGACCAAACTCGTCAACGAGTTGGTCGAAGCCGCCGACGACAAGCAGCTGTCCAAGACGATCGCCCGCTACGGACGTGTCGATTTCTTATGCATTGATGAACTCGGCTACATGGAACTCGACCGGCGCGGAGCCGAGTTGCTGTTCCAGTGGCTTCGACAGCGTGAGCTGGCCCCGCCTGTCAGTGGGTTTCGGCCCCACTTGGCGATCGTTCGGGCATGATCTGTCAGTGTGTTTTGGCCCCACCCTCGCGTCGCGGTGTGTGGTTCAGGGGGCGACTGTGGCCGGTGGGGGTATCCATCGACGGGGAGATGTCTGTGATCGTCTGGGTGAACGGCGCGTTCGGCAGTGGGAAGAGCACGCTGGTGGATGAACTGCGTCCGCGCTGGCCCGAGGCGCTGGTCTATGACCCGGAGATGGTCGGCTATGTGCTGCGCGAGATCGTGGAGGTCCCGACCGGCGATTTCCAGGATCTGCGGCTGTGGAGGCGGCAGGTCGCCGACCTGGCCGTGGGGCTCGTCGAGGAGTATCAGCGGCCCGTCCTGGTGCCCATGACGCTGGTCAACCCCGGCTATGTCGAGGAGATCTTCGGTGCGCTGAAGGACGCAGGGATCGCTGCTCACCACTTCTTCCTCAAGGTCTCCGAGGATGTGCTGGTGAAACGGATCGACGGACGGAGCTTCACGCCTGACGACCCCACGCAGGATGAGCGGGTGCGCAAGTGGTGCAAGTCCAAGATCGAGTCGTGCATGGCCGCAGTGGACACCCTGCCCAGTGACACCGTGTTCCTGGACGGCGAGCTGAGCCCGCGGGAGCTGGCCGACGACGTGCTGGCCCGCGTCGGCGCCGTCCCGGGCCGGTAGTCCGGGTTCTCGTGCGTGGTCAGCCGCTGCCCTGCTGGTTCTTGGTGTGGGCGAGGCGGTAAGAATCGGTGCCGGTCTCGATGATGTTGCCGCCGAAGGTGAGCCGGTCCACGATCGCCGCGCCTATCGTCGACCGGCTCACCTTCAACGGCGCCATCATCCAGACCGGCACCGAGTCCTACCGCCTCGCCCATACCAAAGCCCTGGCCGAGCAGACCGCAGCCGGCTGAACGGCGCCGCATGGCCGACCCCGGAGCCAACGGGGTCGGCAGCAGGACAAGATCAGCCGTTCACTTCCCGCGCCACGCGCTCCAGTCGGCTCCGGTGGCCCTCCCACCACGTCTGATCCCCTGGTGGCATGTTGTCTTTGCCCTGCAAATAGCCGACGGATCCGTCGATGAGCTCTCGCACGATGTCGGCGTGACCGGCGTGCCGCTGAGTATCGGAGATCACGCGCACCACGATGTGGTTCAGCGTCACCTCTCGCCGTTCCTCCGGCCACCACGGGACGTGACCGATCGCGTCAAGCGGCAGCACCGCGATCGTGCTGTTGGAGTGCTCCCACGCCTGGCGATACAGCCCAACGATCTGTTCCCGTGATTCGTCTGCTGCGGCCCACATGTCCGAGTTGGGCTCTGACTCCTCGGTATACCACCAGGACGGTGGGTCCTCGTCGAAGAACGGCCGCCCAAACGTGTCGCCGAAGTATCCCAACTCCACGCTGGCGACATGCTTGACCAGCCCCAACAGGTTCGTGCCCGTGGGGGTCAGCGGGCGGCGGATGTCGTACTCCGAGAGCCCATCGAGCTTCCACACCAGGGCGTCACGCCCTTCTTGCAAGTACCGGAGAAGGTCCGCTTTCGGGTTCGGTTCGATCATGCTGGGCAGTTTCCCATCCGGCACTGACAGCCGGGAGTGACATCAAAAGTCGGCTCTGGCACAGATCTTGGGGAGCGGTCGCGGAGCGTCACAAGGCAGGTCGCTTCGCGGCTGTGATTACACCTGCTCTTGGTAGACCCGGATTTCCTGGGGGTGGAAGTTGCGGACGATCGGCCAGAATTCCTGGCGGCCAAGGCCGCCGGCCCAGGCGTCGAGTTCGTCGTCCGTGTCGTGGAAGAACCAGGTCTCGAAGTGCCCCAGCGCCCGAAGTTGGGGGACGGGCTCGTACCGAAGTTCGCAGTGGAGCTGGATGTAATGATCGTGCTCGCCGGAAGCGTCGTTGATCTCGAACTGCCGGACCAGGTCCAGCGTGAAGACGGGCGATCCCTCGAAGGCGTGAGTCCCGTACTGGAAGAGAAGGCCATCAGCGTCCGGCGTGTCCGCGGTGTCGAAGCGCTGGGAGCCGAAGCGCACGAACCTGAGCCACACCTCGTCCAAGTCCAGTTCGGCGAGGGGCTGCTGTCCACGGCTCAGCTCATGTTGAAGTCGCTCCTCGGCCCGGTCTATGGGCGGTCTCTCCGACATTCTGTCCTTCGCAATCGACGGAATCTGTGGCCTCGCGGTGATCTTCTCAGCCCACCACACTCGCTGACGTGGCCAGGGTTGGCTGCAGAGTCTGGGCGGGACGTTATTGAAGCAGGATCATCTTGCGGAGCAATTCGAATCCGGCACGGCCGTAGAGCTGCCTCTTGATCTTCTTGATGCGGTTCACGGCGCCTTCCGTGCCACCGGAGCTCCAGTGCAGGGTGAGGCCGGCGGTCACCGCGTCGAGGTCTCGGAGCAGGTGGAGGGCAAAGTTGGTGAGGCCGGGCAGCTGGCTGGCATCGACGGCCTCGATCCATGAGGGGAGCATGAGACCCAGCCGGTGAGCCAGGATCTCGCCGAAACCGCGGACATGTTCGGCCGCTGTATCCAGTTCTGGACAGCGAGCCAGGACGTCCTTCAACGCAGCGCGCTCGTCTTCGCTCAGGGTTGAGGGGTGACGGGTGAGCCAGCCGGTGACCCGCCTGACGGTCGGCGGCGGGGGTGGCGCCTGCGGCGGTGCGGCGCGCAGGGTGGCAATGTAGGCGCGGACCATCTGGTAAGTGACGGGCGCGTTCTCAGCGGTCAGTTCGCGATGAAGGCGGGTGACGTTCGTGCAGCCCGCGGCGAACCGCCGTTCAAGATAGGGCTTGTAGGGGTCGAGACGACTTGGCCGGGGGCGGTTTTCTCGGAGGGTGTCCTGCCAGGTGGCAGCACGTGCGTAGCGCAGCACGGTGTTGAGCCCCCAGCCCAGATGCCGGGCGATCGCCCTGCGGGAGTGCCCCTGGGCGAGCAGCTCGTGGACCAGGGCGTGCGCGGCCTTCTTGCGCTGGGCCCGTCGGCCATCAAGGTCCGGTCCGCCGCGCACCGAGTCGTCGGGCGACGCCGCAACGTCCTTTCGCATCGGCGCTGTTGGTCCGTTCAAGCATTCGCGGTGGGCAGCAACGCAGGTTTCCACGGCTCGGCCGATGCCCTGCCACAGGTGGAACCGGTCGGCGACCTGGATCGCGGCGGGAGCGCCGAGTCGCGCGCCCTCTATCGGTAAGTCCGGCTATCAGAACCTGCGGAATGCTCAGGACGAGAGGGCCTCGGCCAGCCGTCCGGCTGTGGAGGCGTCCTGGAAGCCGGGCTGCTACTCAGCCGTGCCGCAACAACCGACCGGACACAGAGCGTCTTTAGCGGCGGCGGTCGCGGGTGAGGGTGGCTCGGGTTGATTGACGTCATCCGAGTCGGGCCTGGTTTGGCACCCAAGCAAACTGTGTTCCAGATGCGTCCGACTCCAGGCGCAAATGGATTCGCGGTGAATACAGTCAAAGGCCCTGTCTAATTCCATTGCCGTTTTTGGCCTATTTATTCCTCGCGCTGCTGGCGTCACGGTGGTGGAAAATGCCCAGCAAACCCTCTACTGGGTTGGCTATGGTGCGAGCATGTCGCAGAGCAAGAAGCGGAAGAATGACCACCGAAAGCGTCCCGGTGCGCAGGTGTCGGGGAACCCCCAGGTGCGGCGCTCGGTGTCCTCAAAGGGCCGGCTGGGGCCGTTCTTCAAGCTACTGGGCGAGATCGCGGTGGCGGCCGAGCAGGCCGTGCAGTCGACGCCGAACGCGGCTGATCAGCTTGTCCGCTTCGACATCGAGATCTTGATGCGTGGCGCCAACAGCGTTAAGGCGGTCCGGACTCTGCTGGAGCAGGGCCACTGGGAGCCTGCAGTCGGTGTGACCCGTCAGCTGTTCGAACTCCTGGTGAACATGGAGTACCTAGGCGCGATGGAGGACCGTGCAGAGGGGACGCTGTTGTTCGCCCGGTTCGGTCTCCTTCAGGTGCTGCTCGCCCAGCAGAGGAAGGCTTCTTACCAGCAGGAGAAGGGGCATTCTTTCGACGCTCAATTGGACGCGATGGTGGATCAGCATTTGGCGAACGACTTCAGCGATTTCCAGGGAAAGCCGAAGGCGGACGGCTCAGTCAGGTGGGTGTCGAGTTGGTGCCGGAAGGACACAGCCGAACTGGCCAAGCTGTCGTCGGATCCCATGCGTGCCCATCAGTACAACATTCTGTTCCGAGTCTGGTCGGAGCAGGCTCATGCGGCTCCCGGCGCCCTGATTGCGGACATGTTCCGTGGCAGCGAGGAGGGGTGGGTGGAGCAGGCTGTTATAGAGAACGACCAGTCGAGCGTCGAAGCCGTTCTGTTCACGGTCATGTTCTTCCTGCGCCTCTGGCTCGAACTGCCGAACGTCCCGGCGTCGCCTGAGCGTGTGGCCGGGTGGTTGCGTGAGTTGAGCGCCCTGAGCGGTGGGCCCGCCCTTCCGCCTCGCCCTTGGACTGCGGAGGAAGTTTCTGCATGATGGTCGAGCCCCAGGGACACTTCATGCTCGGCTTCGCCCGCCTCCACAACCTCACCTTCACAGGGTGGCCGACACCGGCGACCGGGAACTGTCCATCCTCGCAAGGCGATCGGCTGGTGCCAGCGCCACGGCTGGATCGAATACCTTCGCGAAGAACCAGAGATAGTCCCGGTAGTGTCAGATTTCCGTCCGTGTTTCGCGCGTGCGGTATTCGCTCGGACTGACGCCGTGTTCTTTCTTGAAAGCGTTGCTGAGGGCGAAGGCGTTGGCGAAGCCGACGCGGTCGGCCACTACGGCGAGGGTTGTGTCGGGCTCGCGGAGTAGCTCAGCGGCGAGCGCCATGCGGCGTTGCCGCAGGTAGGTCATGGGTGGTTGCCCGACCAGGGTGTTGAAGCGCCGGGCGAGGTGCGCTCGTGACACGCCGGTTTTCGCCGCGAGTGCGGGCAGGGTCCACGGGTGGGCGGGGTCGTCGTGCAGCAGGCGCAGTGCCGGGGCGACCACGGGGTCGCTGTGGGCCCGGTACCAGGTGGGGATCTCTGCGCTGGGACGGGTGAACCAGGCGCGCAGGGCGGTGATCAGCATCAGGTCCATCGTCCGGTCCAGCAGGATCTGCTGCCCGGGTTCCTCGCGGGTGATCTCTTCGAAGGTCGAGTGACTGACCGGACAGGTCCCCACGGACGATTCGATGACGGCAAGCGGTGGCAGGGCCGAGAGCAGCCGGCCCGGCGTGCCGACGTCGACGGTGTACAAGCCGTTGATCAGAAGGGTGCGGTCCGGCTCTGCGGCGTTCCAGGCGCCCGCGTCCGGAGTCCGTGCGGGAAGCAGTTCCTCGCCCTGTGGGGTCGTGCAGCGGCCTCCGGCCCGGATCACCACGTCCGGTTCTGTGCTCGGGTCGTCCGCGATCACATAGGGCGCGCCCCCGCACAGCACCGCGACGTCACCGGGGCCGAGCCGGACCGGGGCACCGCCCTCGGGGGTGATACAGACGGAGCCGTGCACAAGGACCGCGAGGGCCAGCGGTGAGCCGTCCTCGAAGCGCGTCGCCCAGGGACCGGTCAGGGAGGACTGGTTGAAGAGCGCGCCACGGGTGCGTACCCCGTTCAGGAGATCGGTCAGCGGATCGATGCCGGTCAGTCCCGCAGGGTCCATGTCGGTCAGCGTAGACGAACGCGTATGGACGTGAGCCTGTGTGGCATGGGTGAGGCGGTCGGCGGCTGGTTCAGTTGAGCCCATGAGCGACGAGATGATCCTGGTGACCGGTGCTACGGGAAAGACGGGCCGCCGGGTGGCGCGGCTGCTGCAGGAACAGGGGGTGGCGCTCCGCGCGGCCTCCCGTTCCGGAACGCCGTCCTTCGACTGGACCGACCGGGGCACTTGGGAGCCGGCGCTGCGAGGGGTGACGGGGATGTATCTGGTGGTTCCCGACCTCGGCAGCCGGCAGGCCGCGGATGCCATCGGTGCGTTGGCCCGGCAGGCTGCGGCGGCCGGGGCACGGCGTGCGGTGCTGCTGTCCGTGCCCGAGGGCGGGGGCGTGGACTATGAGCAGGTCCTGAGCGCGGAGCGGGCGCTGGAGCACGCGGGCCTGGACTGGACCGTGCTGCGGCCTCGGTGGTTCTTCCAGAACTTCAGCGAGGACTTCCTGCTCGCCCCCGTGCTGAGCGGCGAGGTACGGCTGCCGGCCGGGGACGGAAAGGAGGCATTCGTCGACGCCGAGGACATCGCCGAGGTGGCGGTCGCCGCGCTCACCGAGGACGGGCACGCCGGGTGGCACTACGAGCTCAGCGGCCCGAGGCTGATGACCTTCCGGGACGCGGTCGAGGAGATCGCCCGGGCCACCGGCCGCGACCTCCGCTACGTGCCACTGACCCCCGAGGCGTACGCGGACGAGCAGCGCGCCCAGGGCGTGCCCGAGGAGTGGGTGCAGCTGTCCGTCGGCCTGTACGACTACGTCCGCTCCGGTGGCCTTGCCACACTCAGCGACGGCGTTCAGCGTTCGCTGGGCCGCGCTCCCCGGGACTTCTCCGACTACGCCGAGGCCGCTGCCCGGCAGGGTGTCTGGAACGCCTGACCTTTCCCATGGGGAAGACCAGCAGGACAAGGGCCACGACAACCACGAGAGCCGCGCCGGAGCACGAAGCAGTCTTGCAGGCGGTACTCCGAACCCGCGAGCGCCGCCACCGCGTCTTCCTCATGACGATCGGCGCCGTCGTCCTCACGTGGTTCGCCGGCTACTGGGCTCTCAACGCCCACGAGGACAGCGAACGGAAAGCCGCCGCGGCCAGGAAACACGTACACGGCGAAAGAGTCTGGGACGCCGACAGGCTGACGTACCGCCACGTCAAAGGCGCTGTGGACTATCCCATGACTCCGCCCGTCGGCGGTGACCACTACGCGGCATGGATGACCTGCGACGGCACCGTCCACACCAGGCCGATCCGCAACGAGAACGCCGTCCACTCCCTCGAACACGGGGCGGTGTGGGTCACCTACAACGACACGGCCACCGCCACCGACATCAAGAAACTCGCGGACACCGTCACCAGGACCCCCTACACGCTGATGAGCCCCGTCACCGGTCAGTCCGCAACGATCACGCTGTCCGCCTGGGGCCACCAGCTCAGCGTCGACACGGCATCCGACCCCCGTGTCCGGCAGTTCATCACCGCCTACGTACAAGGCCCGCAGACACCCGAACCCGGCGCCCCCTGCACCGGTGGTCTGACCTCGCCATGACGGGCCTTACAGCCGGTCCAGGGCGTCCGTACCTGACTGACACTCCCATATTCTCCTTCGCCACTCCTTGGAGCTTTCCCTTGCCTTCCGACAGCACCACCGGTGCCCCGGCGCAGCCGGGCATCGAGGCGTCCGGGGCTTCACCCGGCGGCCGGCATCTCGGCCTGGCGCTCTTCGTGATCGCCGCGGCCCAGCTGATGGTCGTCCTCGACAACACCATCACCAACATCGCGCTGCCCAGCATCCAGACCGACCTGGACGTGTCCGACGCGAACCTGGCCTGGATCGTCAACTCCTACGCGCTGGCCTTCGGCGGTCTGCTCCTGCTCGGCGGCAAGGCAGGCGACCTCTTCGGCCGGCGGCGCATGTTCCAGGGCGGCATCATCGTCTTCACCTTCGCCTCCCTGCTGGGCGGTCTGGCCCCGAACGAGGGTCTGCTCATCGGCGCCCGCGTGCTCCAGGGCGTCGGTGCGGCGATCGCCGCACCCAGCGCTCTGGCGCTGATCACGACCACGTTCCCGGCGGGCAAGGCACGCAATACGGCGATGGGCGTGTACGCCGCCATGGCGGGCGTCGGCGCCACGGTGGGTCTGCTGCTGGGCGGCATCCTCACCGATGGTCTCGACTGGCGCTGGGTGTTCTACGTCAACATCCCGATCGGCCTGGCCGTCCTCGTCGGCACCAGGACGCTCGTCGAAGCCCAACATCACCCCGGCCGCCTGGACGTCCCCGGCGCGATCACCGGAACCAGTGGCCTGATCGCCCTGGTCTACGGCATCACCCGCGGCGGCGAGCACGGCTGGACCGACGGCCTGACCCTGATCTCCTTCGCCTCGGCCGCGGTACTGCTGGTCGCGTTCCTGCTCATCCAGTCGCGTGCGGCGGACCCGATGATGCCGCTGCGCCTGTTCAAGGACCGCACCCGCTCCGGCAGTTACGCCACGATGCTATTCATCGGCGCGGGCATGTTCGCAACCTTCTACTTCCTGGCCCTGTACATGCAGCTGATTCTCGGCTACAGCGCTGTCAAGACGGGCTTTGCCTATCTGCCCTTCAGCATCGGCATGGCGACCGCCGCGGGCGTCAGCTCCAAACTGGTCACCCACTTCGCACCGCGGCTGATCGCCGCACCGGGTCTGATGGTCGCGGCGGGGGGCATGTTCTGGTTCGCCACCCTGGAGACCGACTCCTCGTACGTGGGACACCTGATGCCGGCGATGTTCATCACCGCCCTCGGACTGGGCCTGAGCTTCGTCCCGATGACGGTGTGCTCGGTGAGCGGCGTGGATCACCTGGACACCGGCGTCGCCTCGGCGCTGCTGAACACCGCGCAGCAGATCGGCGGCGCGCTCGGACTCGCGGTCCTGTCGACGATCTCCACCTCGGCGGCCGACGACAAACTCCCAGAGGCCGCGTCCAGCCTCTACCGGGGCCTGGCGATACACGACTTCGGCCTTGTGGCCAAGGCAGGCGAGGCGCTCACACACGGCTACACCATGGCCTTCATCGCCTCCGGTGGCATGTTCCTGGCCGGGCTGGTAGTCGCGATCCTGGCCGTCAACGCCGACAAGCAACAGCACACCGAGGGCGCGGCGCCCGTCCATATGGGCTGACCTCTCAAGGGCGTCGGTCCCGTCCACGTGTGCCGACACCACCAAGGGCGCGGCCCGGCCGGCGCGGGCCGACACAGCCCGCGACGACGCCGGGCGGGCCCTCCACCTCGGGTCATTGCGGTGACCACCAGGGCAAGTTGAGCTTCGGAGGAATCGCAATGAGGCTGCTGAGCGAACAAGAGATCGCCTACCTTCACGGACACAGGATCGGACGGCTGGCCACGGTGGGAACATCCGCCAACCCGCATGTAGTGCCAGTCGGGTATCACCTCGACACCGACCGCGGCACCATCAAGATCGGCGCAACCATGCTGGCAGACCGCGGTCAGGAGCGCCTGTACGTACGCCATCTGCGAGCCAACCCGCAGGTGGCATTCGTAGTGGACGACCTGAAGGTGGAGCCGTCCTGGACACCAAGCGGGATCCTGTTGAAGGGCACAGCCCGTCTGCACACCGAGGGCGGTGAAGTCCTCGGTCCAGGCTTCGGCCCGAACTGGATGGACATCGTGCCCAACTGGGTGTCGTCATGGGGAGTGGACACCGCCACCACGTATCTCCCCGTCCCCCGCGAGGAATGAGCGTGGTTCACTCCCGCCGCCAGCACCATCGACCTTAGTTCAGGCAATACAACAGCGCCGAAAACGTGGCCATCCGACTCGCCGAGGGGAGCGAGGGGCACCACCCGCACTCACCGTCTGGGAGCACGCACAGGTCGCCGGCGCGGAGCCGAACGGCGGCGAGCCCACAGGGCCAACATCACGCTGAGCTACACGTCACGTGGTTCGCCGTTCGTTAAGACCCTTAAGATCAACTATTGGGATTTACCGCATGCCTTGCGGCGGGAGAGCTCAGCGGCATAGTCAGCTCGTACGGAGCCAGCCTCCTTGGTCCACTTCTCGGCCCGGTTGATGTGCAGTCCGAGCAGGCGGCTGAGGACGACGGCGGGGAGATCAGCAGAGAGATCCATCAGCGTGGTGTTGCGGGCGGGCCGTGCCTTGATGCCCAGGGCCGTGAGCTTGCGCATGAGCTGTCGGCTGCTGATCGGCTGTCCGCCGGCCTTGCCCGGGAAGAGCCAGGGGTGATCGCCACTGCGTCCGAGGGTCGAGTAGCCGTGCCGCTGCTGGACCAGTTCCAGCACGAGGGAGTCCAGCGGGGGCGGCAGGTCGGTCGGGTGGGACCCGAGCGTGAGCGCAACCCCGCCCTCCGTGCGGGTGACCTGGGCGAGCCGGATCCGGGAGGTCCGGCTCAGAGGCTGGGCGAACAGCAAGAGAAGAAGTCCTGCGACGCGGGTGGTGGTGTCGACCCCGTCTCCCTTCACGAGTCGGCGGACGTGGGCCCATCGTTGATCTTGCTCGATGATGACCATCGAAGCGTCCTTCGACGGGATCGGGATCAGGACGCGGTGAGCGTGGCGGTTCCGTACAGACCAGACCAGGAAGGTTCGGGCGAGGTAGCGGACCCAGATGTCGGTGGCCAGCCAGTCGTCGATGTCGTGCTGGGTGCATGTGGCCAGGCTCATGCTGCGGGCCCGGAGCCATGCGACCAGCTGGATTGCGGCCTTGACCTCACGGCGGACGACCACCGCCTGGTGCACGGTGACGGGCCGTTTTTCGGCATCTCGCCGGAGCCGCCGCAAGTGGTGCCAGGTAGCGAAGCCGCGAACGACCTGGCGCTCCCGGGGATCCTCTATTCGGGCGACGGCCCGGGGCAGCCAGCCCTCAAGTTCGGCGAGGCGCTCGTCGCGAGCCGGAAGAACACCGACGGCAGCCAGAGCCGCCCGCAAGTGACGGACCGCTTTCACCGGGTGCCCAAGGCCGTCGAGGAGGTCGTGCGTCACGGACCCCTTCTCGGCGGCGAGAGCAGCCAGCAAACGCCGCGGAACGGGTTCACGAAGCCAGTAGAGAAGAGAGAGGGGATCGCCCCGGTGTAAGCATTGGAACACCGGTTCCAGGTCCGGCCGGACGATGCCGTCGGGCCCACCGAGCAGGCCGGTCAACTGCCGGTCGAGAGCGCACGAGTTGCAAAGCCCGTGATGATAGAGCCGTTCGAGGACACCACATTGGACACAGTTGCGTCTGGCGATGGGGTGCTTGTCGTAGCAGACCCGGCAGAGCGCTTCCCCGTTCGGGCCACGTCCGGTGAGCGGCTTGGCCCTGCCGCAGTTGTGGCAGGGCACTGGAACCCGAATGCAGCTGTGACACAGAGGACCGCCGTCGGGAAGCCGAGCTCTCACAGACCGCTCGTTGCCGCAGCGCGAGCATGTCTGGGGCGGCCGCAGCCGGTTGGAACATGCCTCGCAGCGGGGCGCCTCGCTCTGCGCGAAGTAGCAGGGCCGGGTCCGGCCGCAGTCCGCGCAGACGGCTGTCGGTGGTCGGAAGCATCGTCCGCAGAGCCGCTGGTCACCGTCGCGGCGAACGACGTTGACGGTCCGTCCGCAGCTGGTGCACGGCTCGTGGTTGACCGGGTCGGCTCGCGTGCAGGGGTGACACAGCGGCTGGTCATCGACCGTTCTGGTAGCGACCGGCTTGGTTCGCCCGCAGCGCGAGCAGGGCATGAGGCGGAACTTTTCGTAACAGGACCGGCAGGCCCGCTGGCCGTCCAGGACGTGGCGGAGCTTGCGGTCGGTGCCGCAGAACGGGCAGGGCGGCAGCACGATGTTCCGGGCGCCGCGGGCCAGGAGATCTTCGATCAGGAGGATGAGCTTGTGCGGCCCGTGGGCACCCTCGCCGGTCAGCAGGCGGGGGTTGTCCTCCAGGGCCAAGGCCAGCTGCCGCTGGTGGGCAGGCATCTGACAGGTTGCCCGGACCGCGGCGGCTACCTCATACCGGGCGAGGCCGGGGTCAACTGCGACGGCATGGTCGCAGACGACATCGACGGGGTCCTTGCTGCCGGTGTCGGGGTGAAGGGCACAGCGTGGTCGGCCGAGGTGGTCGTGGCTGGCGACGTGCGCGGTCCGGCCGCAGATGATGCACGGGTTCGCAGCCGCGGCTTGCTTCATTTGGCAGTAGGCGCAGATCCGTTGGTTGCCGTCGAGGTTGGGCAGGCGGTGCTGTTTACCGCAGTGGGCGCATCGGGGCAGCACGACCCGTGTGGCGCCGACCGCCTGCAGGGCCCGTACGAGTTTCTGGATAGTGACGGGTCCCTCGGGACGGCCGGACGTCAGCAGTTCGGGGTCCCGGCTGAGGGCCTCGGCGAGCTTGCGGTGATGGGACCTCATCTTGGCCGTCGAGGCGATGGCCTCGGCGACCACGGCCAGGGAGAGTTCGGGTTCGATAGCCAGCACTACCTCGGCAATCAACGCGTTCGGCTCGGTGAGGAACCGGGGAGGCTGGTCGTACTCCTGGTACACGCCGGCCTACTCCTTCACGATGCGGGCCCGCGTAGGCCGGAGGCCGCCGAGTCCGCTGTGGGTTTCGGAGGCGCCGCCAGCCGCCTTGCGGCGCTGGGCGGCGACGGCGACCGGCTCGATCAGCTCCTCCATTGAGCAGCCGAGGATGTCGAGCAGGGCCATGAGCGTCTTCAAGCTCAGCCGCTCGGGCCTCTCCACCACGAGCCGGTAAGTCTGGCTGGGGGACAAGTCGATGCCCCGCTCGGCCAGCAGTGGCCGTAGGTCGGTGGTGGAGAACATGCCGCGGGTAGCCATGACCTTGCGCAGGTGCCAGCGGTAGTCCAGCTTTGCCGTCATGTCGTATCCCTACTGGTCAGCGGTGAGTGCACGGTCCAGGACCTTCCGCATCATCGTGTTCATGAAGTCCCCGCTGACCCCGGTGTAGATGGCGGTCGTGGAGGCATAGAGATGTCCGACCTGTTCCTGGATGAACTTCGGGTCGGCTCCGTCCTCGATGTTGTGGGTCACATACGAATGCCTGAGGCAGTGCGGAGTCAGATCCTCGTCCATGCCCAGGGCGTTTCGGTATTCGGCAAACCGGTCCTCGATCTCCCGGGGCTGGAGCCGGCCGCCCCGCTCGGTCAGCCAGAGGGCTGGCCGGTCGCTCGCGCGGTATCGGGGGCGGAGGTTGAGGAGGTAGTCCTCCACAGACTCAACCGCCCAGGGCATCAGGCTGAGCACCGTGCGGCGACGGGGCGGGGAGCCCTTGGTCCGCTTGCCGTAACGGACGTGCAGGGCACCGAACTTGCCCAGCTCAGGAGCCTTCGGGTTCTTGTAGAAGTCGGTCGTGTCCAGACGGGATGCTTCGGTCGCCCGCAGGCCCCAGCCGTAGATGGTCTTGAACACCGTGGCGTCGCGGTAGGCCGCCATCGCCCCCTTGCGGCCCAGCCGGATCGCCCGTTCCACCTGGTCGTCTGCGTAGTCGAACATGGCCTGGCATTCCTCACGGGTCATCGGCCGCCGGTCAGGGCTGCCCTCGTACTCGGTGAGGTGGGCGACGGTGTTCCACTCGTGGCAGATCTGGACCGGATGCGTGCCGAAGCGTTCCTCGCAAATCTCCGGCCACTGGTAGTACGGCGAGGTGATGTAGTCGCAGAACTGCCGGATTGAGCCCTGGTAGTTGCGGATAGTCGACTCGGCCCGGTCACCCGCAGCAATCAGTTCGGTCATCCAGTCGTCGAGGTCACCCGCCGACCACGTCCACGGGTACTCGTTGGCATACTCCATGAACCGGCGTACCACTGACAGCCGGTCGCCGATCGTCTTCGGCTGCAGCCGCCTGCCGCCCCGCTGCTGCCGCCGCCACCCTTCCAGCATCGCGTCGAACACCGCGTCCTCAGGCTGAAGGAGGGCGACGCCGTCGACCAGGATCATCCGGCCAAGCGGGTCATCCGACCCCGAACGAGCCACGTTGCACCCCTTCCTCTGGGTGCGCGAATCATGCATCACATGCAAGCTATGAAGCAAAGATGCTGGTCAGTCACCCGAGTTGAAGAAGACGACAAGGAAGGGAAGGACGCAGATCAGCAGGTCGCGCCGTGCGGGATCACGCTTCAGATGCAATTCCCCGGGGTTGGCATAGGCACCCGCCCGGTCCCGGCAGATGATCTCCACACCTGGATGGGTGGCCAGCCACGCGGCCAGCGGCCCGGAGTCGCGCGTCGGAAGCACGTCCACCACGCGATGGGTCTCTCCGCAGGTCAGGACGGTGGAGTAGGACTGCCCGCGGCGGGTGGCGAAGTCGTCCACACCCAGCACACGCGGCGTGCTGAGCTGCGGGTCAGGTAACGCCATGACCTTGCGCAGCAGGGTCATCCGTCCCACGTGGAAACCCAGCTGGGCAGTCAGTCGGGCGCCGGCCCGTCCGGCGAGTGCGAGCCCGACACGCTCCAGGACGCGTCCCAGCCGCGTGGTGAAGCGCGCGTACGGGGCGGTCAACTGAGTGAACGGCTCGGCGAACGTACGACGCGGGCAGTCGTCCGTGCTGCAGATGAAACGCCGGACCGTCAGATGGATCACGACGCTCTGTTCAGCGAGCGGCAGATCCTTCAGTCTGCGCTGGTAGGAGTCGTGCACTCGGTCCGAGGAGCGGCCGCAGTCCGGACATGCTGCCCGGCTGCCCGGCTTCTGGCCGTGACGTCGACCGTGCCGAAGGCGGCGGTCACTGCTTCGACCTCCACGCCATCGATTCCGTCGAACACGAGCGAGTCCCAGAACATTGCGTCGGCCTGCATGACCAGCACCGTCACCGCTCGTTGCGGTCACCGGAGAGGTCAAGCACAGACCTGACAGAGCGTCACTCCTTGCTGCAAGACGGAAAGGCGCACGCGGTCTCGCGCGAATCCGGGCTCTTGCAATCGAACGCCGCAGTGACGCTCCGCGACCGCTCCCCAAGATCTGTGCCAGAGCCCAAAAGTCACTGACATTGATCTTGCCTGCTGCTGCGAAACGACTCCCCAAGTCACCTCGAAATGACTCCCCTCGAAAGTGACACAGCCAGACGACAATACAGAGGGCGACACACGACTCGACGAGACCGAAGCGCTGGAATTCACCACGGTCCTCGCCCTCGCCATCGCGACGCACAGCGCCGGAGGCCTCGTGATGCGCACCAGCGCCCCCGGCACGAGCGACCGCGTCTACGGCTGGCGACTGCGCGGAGACGGACTCCAGCCCCTTACCGCGGCCGAGGTGTTCGACGCCTACTGCACCAACACCGAATCAGGAGACATCGTCTCCCCGGAATCGGTCGGCGACCCACTCTCTGGCGGGCTACGACGACGCACCCGGAACGATCCACAGGCTCAGTGACGTCCGGTCAGCTTCCCTGAGTTGAATACCGCGGGGAATTGACGCGCCAGCCCCGGAGAGGCCAACGGCTGCGCCTTCTAGCACCGCACGCCTCCGCAAATCTTCTTCAGCGGATCGCCGGTCGGGAGGCGCTTTTTCACGTCCAGAAACGGAGGAAAGGACGTGCCATTCAGCCTTGCCGAGTTCAAGCGCCGTGCCCAGACTTGCACGGCATTCCAGTGCGTCAACCACACGCACCCCCATCTGTCCGGTCCACGGACCATCACGTCCATCGGGCCGAAGGCCATCCAGTACGCCATCGAGGGCTTTCCGAACACCGGACGCACCGAGTGGCCGAGGAAAGGCCTCTACCGCATCGAGGGCAACAAGATCACTTGGTTGCACGACGGCGACGGGAGTGATTGCTTCACCTACATCTTCCCGTTCGACGCCGACGCCGAGCCCCGGCACGTTGCGCCGGAGGAAGCCAACGCGCTGCTGGCCGGGGCGACCGCGGTCGGGGAGCACCGGCCCAACGGGGCCACAGTGTGGCATCGCGACGGCTGGCGGTACCCGGTGACCTGGAGCGGCACCCCTATGGGCGTCCTCCCCGGCGAGCCGGTCGACGCTCATGTCCTGGCCGCCGGGTCGGGTACCTACCACGTGGACCTCTCCGTCGGCGGGACCGCGTGGTATCGGATCCCGGAGCCGGCTGTTCCCCGCCTCTTGCTGACCGGGGTGGCCGACGCCGAGCGCGACGGCGCCCGCTTCACCAGGGACGGCTGGATCTTCTACCTCGCCTACGACTCCGGCCTGTGCGTACGCCTGACGCCCACCGGCCTGGACCGGCAACTCGTCGATCTGGCCTTGCTGGTGAGCACGCAGGACCCCGGATGGGACGACTCGGGCGTTGCCCTGGACATGGCCGAGCGGGTCCTCAAGACCGCCGGACTGCACTGAGGGCGGCCGAACACCTACCTCGAATGCCCGGGCGGGGTGGACTGCTGCAGGTGTTCCACCGTCCCGGCGGCGAGGCGGACGTGGCGAGAGTGCTCCCATTTGCGTGCGACCTCCAACTGGCCTGCACCGGGCCTGTGCGTCCGCTGATCAAGACTCCGGCGGCGGCTTCGTCTGCATTCCCCGCTGCCGGTCGCGCCCGCTCCCGGCCCTCCCTGCCCGGGAGCGAGCCATACAGGTGCTGTGACCCGTCGCCTTTGCGCATTTGCCCGGCTTTGGGCACCGAGAGAGCCAGACCCATCACCCCATTGCCTCGCCACAGGAAGGAGAGCGCTTGTGGACCCATTCGTCCTGCATGAGGAAGCGGCCCATGCCTGGCTGACCCAACTCGTCGTTGCTTACGAAGTAGATGCGAGCTTTGGCGGCGAGGTCTCGGTGCGCAGCGCTGACTCCCAACCGATCGGGATGGCCTGGGACCCCCGGCAACCGGGCGAGGAGGACGGAGTGTCCCTCCTGGTCGAGGCCGCTCAGGCCGCCGGTGTGGTCGGCAAGCCGGAGGAGATGACCATCACCTTTGAATTTGTGGATGATGGGGACGAGGGCACTAACTGCTGGCTGCTGGACATCGCGGTCCCCAGTCCGCTGAAGGTTGCGACACTGAGCGAGGCGATGGCGGTGCTGGGAGAACCGGATCTCCACCGGGCGGGGATAGAGGCCGCTGTCGCTGTCCTGCGGGAGGCCGTTCAGGCAGCCAATCTCCTCGTCCACCAATTGTCGGACTACGTCGAGGCCAGCATCGAGCGGGGCGGCAACTGATCTACAGCCACGGGCTCCGTAGGCGTCCCGGATGCGGGAGACTGCCGGGGGGGAGCCTGGAGGTAGGGACAGTGAAGATCGATTTGGCTCAAGCCCGTGCCACAGTGAAAGAACTGGCCGAAGAGCTAGAAGCGCTGGACGGGACGGAAGTGCTTGAAAGGCCGAGCCGCGTAGCACGTCGCGAGAACAGCCACACCAGCCGCACGCTGCTGCGTCTGGCCCACCTGGGCGACCGCGTCTCCGTGGAGATCATGGGCGTTTACCACGACTTCAAGCTCCGGGATAACCCGCCGCAGGGAAGTGACCACTGACGTGAACCCGGACACCGAGAGCCTGGTGCTCGATGTTGCCGGCCGACTGGAACGGGCCATCCTCGAGCGGGACTGCCCGGCCATGGTGGCTTTGCAGGGCGACCGTACTCTCGTGCTGTCCGACTACGACTACCTGCGCGATGAGCCCACCGCCGCGGCGTTCGAGCAGCGCGCGGCCGAGAAGGCCCGGGAGAACCACACCTCCCGCTTCGTCTTCGCCGTCCCGCAGGTCTGGGTCGACACCGACGACACGGTCCAGGCACGGGCGGTGTCCAACCACCCGCTGCGCGAGGGCGAACGTGAAGTGATCGCCTGGATGAGCTACGACGCCCACGACGGCGTGGACTACGGATTCGTGCCGTATGTTCGCCGACCCAGTGGCGAGCCGATTTTCGCCGACCCTGAAGTCTTCACAGCTGCCGTCCGTCCCCGTGAGCAAGCGCCCGGCTGGACCCTGCTGCGCGCCCTGATGCAGGGTGGCGCCGAGCCGAACGGCACATAAGCCGCTCGGCCCCCTCCCCGCCACGGCGGGCCATAATCCAGCCGCAGGACGCAGCACCCGAGGGCAACCCTCCGCTGGCGAACCTCACAGAGCCCGGACCGGTCGACCGTGCGACGAGTCGTGAGTCGCACCTCGCATCCGCACCACCATGAGCGTGCCATGGGCAACGGTGCTGTTGCTGTCCCCTCACCGCCTGCCGGCCATGGCCACGGCTCAAGGCGGCTCCGACCCGGCGGACGACGAAGAACGGTGCGAGGACCCCCGCGACGATGTGTCAGTGCGGACCACTGGTGCCGTGTGCGGGGACGAGACATCGCCTTCACGAGATCGGTATTCGGGGCGTTCCACACCCCGTATTTCTATGAAGGGAAATTTTTCCGGAGAGATTCAAGGAGCGGCTATGAAGAGAATTCGCTGGTTCATCACGGGATATGAGCGCAACGGCAGATTCGAGGCGTCGGACACCGCCACCCCCTCTGACGATGCCGAACGTAGAAAGCAGTTCGACGATCTGCTCTATAGTGCTCTGACCGGATTGGTCCACCGGGTTGGCGGTACTGTCCGCGCATGAATCAGCTCCCCTGCACTTTGGAAGCCCTCGTTGTGCGCACCGACTTCTCGGCAGACGGTGCGTGGAGCGCACTGCGGGCGTCGCTGTTCTCGCCCAGCAAAGACGGTTTCCTGGCCAACGTCGCAGTCGTGGATGACCGGAGGTACGAGGGTTTGACATCCGCCCAGGCCCTCGACCTGATTCCCGCGGAGTACCAGCATCCGCTTCTTGTCGTAGCGGACTCTGTAGCCCTCGCCTCGACTGAACGGCCGCTCCTCGTGCTGGACCTGCAGGGTGAGCGTGGGCGTGGTGTCCGCGTTGTGGCAGCCCAGCTGTGGAGCATTGAGAACAACCTCTCCGGCGCGAACATGGACTTCGAGGAGTTCGTCGGCGCCGTCGACGAGGACGGCGTCTTCCGAGGCTTCTGAGTCACTGGCTGTTGGGCGGTGTCAGGCTGCGGCGCCGAGGGGGCGTCCGCCCCAGCGGATGCCCTTCTCGCTGCCGATGCGGGCGCGTTCCTGGCGTTCGGCGGCCAGGACGTCGCGGTGACGGGTGTTGGCGTTTCGCCACCGGAGGTAGGCGTGCAATGCCCGTGTCTGCACGGTGTGGTTGGGGTGGTGGGAGTTGGCGATGGTGAACTGCCGCAGTGGTCCGAAGTGGGCTTCGATCGGGTTGGCCCAGGAGGCGTAGGTCGGGGTGAAGCACAGTTCGACCTTGTGTTTCCTGGCCCAGCGGCGGATGTCGGAGCCCTTGTGGGCGGACAGGTTGTCCAGGATCACGTAGATCGGTGCACCATCGGGCCGGGCGGCGCGGATCGACTTCAGCGCGGCCAGCGTGTTCACGGCGCCCTTCCTGCGGTGGTTGACGCCCCACAGGGTGTCGTCGCCGACCGAGTAGCAGCCGTGGAAGTACCGCACTCCGTGGGTGCGGTGGTAGGTGGCCGGCACTCGGTCGGGCCTGGTCTGCGCGGCCCAGCAGCTGCCGCCGGTGGGTCGGATCCCGAGGGGGCCGAACTCGTCGAAGGCGAAGACACGGTCCGGGAAGCGGTCCAGGACCTCCTCGATCCGGTCCAGCTTCGCCTCGCGCTGGGGGTCCGGGGATTCCTTCCATGTCTTGGTGCGCTGAAAGGTGACACCGCGGCGGGCGAGCAGGCCGCGTAACGCCTCGCGGCCAATGCGGATCGCCCGGCCGTGGATTTTGCGCAGGTAGGCGACGAGTTTGCGCAGTGACCAGCGGGTGAAGGGCTGGCCGAGTTTGGTGGGGCGGGTGGTTGCCGTCTGGATGACGAAGTCCTCGTCGTCAAGGCTGAGTTGGCGGGGACGGCCTCCCGCCCATCGAGGGTCCAGACAGGCCAGGCCGATCTGGTTGAAGCGGTGGATCACATCGCGGACGGTGTCCTCGTCGGCCTGGACCAGCTGGGCAATCACCGGCACGCGGTTCCCACCGGCCGAGGCCAGCAGCATCATCGCGCGCCGATAGCGCACCGTACTGGTGCTGCCCCGGCGCACGATCTGCTGCAGCTTCTGCCCCTCTTGGTCGGTCAGTCTGCGCACACGGACAGGCTCGGCCACCGCGCCTCCAGCGGTCGGATCGGACGTCACCTCACATCCAACCGCCACGACCACCGACCCGGCGAACCTATGCGGTCAGAGCAATAGCGACGGAGCCCAGGACGATGGCATGCAGGTGACGATGAACCTCGACAATCCCTTGCACTGCTTCCGCGATTTCCAGGCCTGCGTCCCGAACGCACAGCTCGACCATGAACCCGACAGGTCCGAACTGGACCGGGAGATCCAAGCGTTCGCCCTCGACATGCAGGCGAGCGGTCCCGAGTCCGACGTCACGGAGTTCTTCGCGACCGGGTATGAGAGCGACCGCAACATGGAGCACGGACGGCGCTCTTCCCGGGGCAGCGCGTACCTCACGATCGACATCAGTGGCGCGCGGGGCGAAGTCCCGTATCTGGCTCGTGACATCGGTGAGAGCTACACGTGGCGACCGACCATGAGTGAGGAGGAGAAGGCGTGAGCAACCCCAGCATCAACAGCCGCAGAGGACGTGGGCTGCACGGTCAACTCGTCCAGCGCCTGGGCCAGATGATCGTCTCCGGCGACCTGGGCGCGGGCCACCCGCTGGTACCCGAGGAGATCGGGCAGCGATTCGAGGTCTCCCGCACAGTCGTCCGTGAATCCCTCCGTGTCCTGGAGGCGAAGGGGCTGGTCAGCGCCCGCCCGAACGTCGGTACGCGTGTGCGCCCCGTCAGTGACTGGAACCTTCTCGACCCGGACATCATCGAGTGGCGGGCCTTCGGTCGGCAGCGCAACGTCCAGCGCCGCGAGTTGAGCGAGCTGCGCTGGACGATCGAGCCGCTCGTCGCGTGCCTCGCCGCCGGCCACGGACACGGACACGGACACGACAAGGCACAGCATCAACTCGCGGACGCTGTCGCGAGCATGGGGCACGCAGTCGGGCAGGGCGACGCGATTGCCTTCTCGCGCGCCGATGCGGAATTCCACGCCCTGCTCATCCAGATGGCTGGCAACCGCGTGCTGGAGCACCTCTCCAGGATCGTGGCAGCCGCTCTCCAGGACTCCGACGACCTGTTCAGCGGCTGCAACCCTGGCAACAAGGCCTCGCTAGCGCACCACGCTCAGATCGTCGACGCCCTCGCCACCGGCAATGGCTCGGCGGCCGAAGCAGCCATGCGTCAACTGCTCACCGACCCCACCGAGGCAGACCCCAGATTGCCCACGCAACGCAAGCCCTGACGTGGGGCCGGTGGCGTGCCCCATACCCTTTAACGCGCCAGAGGTTCCACTCAGAGGCAGCGCCACCCGGCGCCTTCCCGTCCTGCTCGCGTTCAGGGTCGTTCCTGCTCTTGAGCGGCGTCTTCCCATACCTGCTGGCAGAACGACGTACGGTCCAGGAATCGAACGCTCACTTACTCAAACATATGTGTAGGTTCCGGCCTGGCCAGTCGGTCGGCAGCGCTGTGGCCAGCGGATATGGCGAGCTGTCCAGACGATCTGTCGGCGGTTTTGTCCGGCCGATCTGTCGCTTCTTACGCGCCGAGGTCAGGTCTGGGTAGTTGGCCCCGCTGGCCGTCCGACCATTTGTCGTCGTCGGCACGGATGAGGGACGAGGGCGGACATCGGTGTGTCGCTCCCCGACCAGGGGTAGCCTGCCGAAGAGACAGGACGCCAAGGCTGTGGGTGGTCTGAAAGCCGGAGGCAGGAGCCTCCGGCGACGGGCGCAAACCGACAAGTGGCCGATTGTTCAGGCCGTTGGTCTGGTGGCACCCGCGTAGTCGTCTCCCTGGTACCTGTACGGCTCGATCCTGATCGGCTTTCCCGGGCGGGGGGCATCGATCATCTGTCCGCCTCCGGCGTAGAGGCCGACGTGGTGGATGCCACCGTTGGGGCTGCCGTAGAAGACCAGGTCTCCCGGCTTGAGCTGTTGTCCTGCGGGGACGTGGGGCCCGGCGTCGTATTGCTCTTGGGCGGTACGGGGCAGGGTGATTCCGGCGGCTGTGTAGGCGGCTTTGGTGAGGCCGGAGCAGTCGAATCCCGCATCACCGGTGCCCGGGCCGTTGCCGCCCCATTCGTAGGGGAGTCCGAGCTGGCCTTGGGCGTAGTTGATCGCCTGAAGAGCGGCGTCGGTCGGGGCAGTGTCGGCGCCGAATCCTTCATCGCTGGTGTATGCCTGGGCTTGGGCGAGGACTTGTGAGACGTACACGTTGTCGTGGTTGTAGGTCTTGATCGCGCGGGGAATGTTCTTGCCGTCTCGGGCACCTGAGTCGCACAGGTACGCGGCGGCGGCGTAGATCGCGTCCTGCTTGTTGTACGGCGAGGGCGGAGTGGCTCCGCCCTTCGGCAGCGGGTGTTTGGCGGCAACGCTTTGGAAGGTGGGCAGCAGGAACTGCATGGGGCCGCGGGCCCCGGCCTCGTTTTGAGTGCCGCTGGGGACGCCGGGGAGTGTCGAGCGGCCATGGTCTGATTCCTTCTTGCCGATGCCGGCCAGGACGGACCAGTCCAGGCCGGGGCAGGTGGCGGCGGCGTCCATGTACAGGGTGAGGTAGTCGGACGGGATGTCGGTGAGTGCGGCCCTGCTGGGCTGGGTGCCGCTGCTGCCGAAGGCGGACATCATGCCCCCTGCCCCGGCGCCACCGAGAACGGCGACCAGCACCAGCAGTCCCAGAGCCGCGGCGGCGATCTTTCCCATGTCCGTTTACCGCAGTGGGCGACGATCTGATGGGTCGGGCGGCAGCGGACTGGGCGGCTGGAGGCTGCTGGACAGGTCGGCTCCGCCAGCCTGGGCGGGATCGGTGGATGAGGCCGCCAGGGGCGGCAGGTGCGGCCAGGCGCGGCCGAGTTCGGCGAGCCGCAGGCGTTGCGGTGCGGGTTGCCGGGGGTCCAGGGGCTGCCAGCGGGCTGCTGCGGGGTCGCTGTGCTGGTCGTCGAGGAAGTCGGCGCTGGAGGTGGCCACCGGCACGAGCGACGGGTCGTCGAGGCTGGTGAGCGCGGCGGACAGGGCGCGGCGGATGCGGGTTTCCCGGCGGGCGGTGGGGACCCAGAACAGGACGGGGGTGGTGATGCCGGTGGTGGTGGCCAGCTTGGCGTAACCGGCGAGTTTTCCTCCCAGGCGGTCCGGGCGCTCGGTGCCGAAGTCGAACTCCAGGAACCACTCGAAGGCCGTCGGTGTGGGGCTGTGTTCGTGCCAGAGGCCGTAGGCGTCGGGGCGGACGATGTCGCCGAAGTGTTTGGCGCAGCGGGTCTCGGACCACCAGGCGGCGAGTTGGCCGGCGGCGTCGGGGCGGCGGGAGCGCGCGGTGAGAGCGCTGAAGAAGCCGTTGGTGCCCACGGTGTGGGCCAGGTGGAGGGAGTAGGCGATGCCGATCGCCCGGTCGTGCCGGTAGTCCAGGTCGCGCAGGTCGAGACCGTCCTCGCGGGCGAGCAGGGCGGCACCGGCCAGGTCGAGGACGTAGTGCATGGGGGCGGTGCCGTAGGTGATGAAGGGCTGGAACCGGTCGATCACGCGCCACTGGTACAGCCGCAGCAGCCGCATGTTGGCGGCCCGCACCGACGGCCAGGCCATCTCGACGATCTGGTGGGTGGTCAGCACCCGGTGCTCGTAGAGCATGCGGGCCAGCCACCGGTCGCGCTCGGTCAGGCGGGTGGCGAGGCGGGCGATGTAGCCGCTGATGGTGGCGTCGCGCTGGCTGATGCGTTGGGGCCGGTGCCCGCGCAGGGAGCGCTGGGGAGTGGGATTGGTGATCAAGACGGTACACCTCCGAATGGAAGGGAGAGGTTGGTGGAGTGGCCGTGCGGCGGCGCGGCTGGCCGCCGCACGGGGCCTGACGGGGTGAGTCAGCCGCTGGCGCGGGCCGGTCGGGGGTCCGCCGTCTGCCCTGTGGGTCCCTTGTGGGTCGGGACTGGCCTGGGGTGGGCGTTGCGGCGGGCGGCGGCGCGGATCTGCTTGGCCCGGCCTGGTACGGGCGGCGGGAGCTGCTCGGTGATGGCGGTGAAGGCGGGCGCTTCGGCGCCGTGCAGGACCGGGCGGACGACGGCGTGGAAGGCGTCGAGGTTGGACAGGTCGTGCGCGGTCAGCCGCGGTTCGGTGTGCCGGGCCAGGTGGCGGGCGTCCTCGGGAGAGGAGTTGAAGAAGATCTTGGTGCGGGCGTTGGTGCTGATGCCCTCCTCCAGTTCCTTGGGCATCTGGCGCAGGTACTGGTGGGCGAGCGTCATGGACAGCCGGTAGCCGCGGGCCTCGGCGAGCATGTCCTCCAGCGCGTACGGGAGGTTGAGGAAGTTGTGTGCCTCGTCCACGTACAGCCCGGCGTCCTTGCGCTGGCCCTGGGAGATACGGGCGCGTCGGGTGGCGGCCTGCCAGGTGCGGGCGACCACGATGGAGCCCATCAGATGAGCGGTCTCGGTGCCCAGGGCGTCCTTGGCGATGCGCACCAGGCAGATGCCGCCGTCGAGCACGGCGTCCATATCGACGGTGGAGGGTCCGCCGGCGAGGGCGGCGCGGACGAATGGGCGCAGCAAGAAGCCGCGGAGCTTGTTCATCAGCGGCGCGGTGACCTGGGCACGGGCCGGGCCGGACAGCGCGTCGTACCAGGACCAGAAGCCCCGCAGGACGTCGTCGCCGATCTGGTCGACGGCCCGCTGGCGAAACGACGGGACCGACAGCAGCTTGGGCAGGTCGGTGAGGACCGGAGTGCCGGGCTGCGCGTGCAGGGTCAGCAGCCCGGCACGCAGGATGTCGTCGGTGCGCGGTCCCCAACTGCTCGCGTAGACGCGGGAGAAGACGCTCACCAGGTTGTCCACTGTGCGGGCCGCGTCGGTGCCTTCGAGCGGGTTGAGGACGGGCGGGCGGGCTTTGCTGTCGGCGTCGAAGAGGATCACCTTGACCCCGAGCTCTTCGGGCAGCCGCATCAGCACGTCGGTGATCAGGTCCCCCTTGGGGTCGATGACGACCAGGCCGCGTCCGGCTTCGGCGTCGGTGAGGATCATCCGCGCCATGAGCTCGGACTTGCCGGAGCCGGTGGCGCCGAGGATGTGCAGGTGCTGGCGGGCGTCCGGCACCCGCAGCCCAACGGGGCGGGGGCGGCCGGTGTCGGTCAGCCCGATGGGCCTCACGGCCGGGCCGGTGGTAGCGATGCCGGGCGGGGGCGGCACCGCGCGGGCGCCGGCGCGTTGCAGGCCGGGAATGGCTTCGTCCCAGGGCAGGTGCGCCACCGCCGCCAGTTCCGGGATCGAGAGCAAGTCCCCTGGGCCCAGACGGCGTTCGGCGACGTACAGCCGCGGTCGGCGGAGCTTGGCGCGGCGGTAGTAGTTGTGCTCGGTGAAGGCGGCGAACGCGCTGGCGATGGCGTGGCCCCGGCCGCGCAGCCGCTCGCGGACCGCGGCGCGCTGCTCGGAACTCGCCTCGGCGGGCACGGTCGCGGTGATCGCGTAGCGGATGCGGGTCTCATACGGGGCGCCGCGCTGCTTGGCGACGATGACCTTATCCTCGGCGGACGCCTCCAGAGCCGTCTGGCGGTCCAGTACCGGGGCGGTGCGGCGGGACCGCGGAGGGCGGTAGCCCGGGGTGAGCAGGTCGAGCAGGCGGCTGATGGGGCGGACGGGGTGTCCGGCGCGCGCCCGCCGCGCCGCCCGGCGGGCCTTGGCGATCCGCCGCCCGGTGACGGGCCGGGCCAGGACCTGGACCACCGCCTGTTCGCCGGCGCCGAGTCCGACCGGCGCTCCGAGCAGGGCGCGGATCGGGTCGGCGGGGAAGTCGGTGCGGATCGGCAGGGCCTCGGGCCGGGCCAGGCGCAGCTCGCCCCCGGCGGTTTCGGCGTGCGGCCCGGCGTTCAGGGCGGGCGGCGGTGCGGGGGCGGTGCGGGTGTGGGCGCCGGGCCAGGCGGCCTCGATCGCGCGCTCGACCATGCCGGGCGTAACGACGCCGGGGACCCACAGGCGGATGTGGATAGTTTCGCGGTCGAAGGCGTACTCCCACGCCAGGTGGGGCTGGCCGGTCAGGCGGCGGCGCCAGGCGGGCCGCAGCAGCCCGAGCAGGTTCGCCCACAGGGCTTCGGCTCCGGCCGGGTCGGCGGTGGGCGGCGGCAGCACGCTGACGATCCGGGCGTCGGCGTTCAGCATGCGGCGGCAGCGGCGGCGCCACCACCAGCGCGCCCAGCCGAGCCCGGCGGCAGCGAGCACCAGTGCGGGGCCCGCGACGGGCCCCCAGACGATGCCCCACTGCGCCACGTGGGACAGCACGGCGTGCAGGGTTCCGCCGGGATCGCGCAGATAGGTGACCAGCGGGGAGTCCGGGCTGGCCAGGGCGGCGAGGAGGGCTGGGGACGGCGGGAGGTGGCCGAGGAACATGGCAGGGTTCTCCAGAAAGGACATCGCGAACGGGGCGTCAGGCGGCACGGCCGTGCCGCTCCGCAGCGGGCACCTGGTCGGATCCGGTCGATGCCGATGGCCTGGGCCGGGCGTCGCCGTGCACGAGCCGCAGGCCGCCGCGCCGACGGCGCTGGGCGTGGCGTTCGGCGTCGACTTCTTCCTGCCAGGAGCGAAACGTGCGGCCGCCCAGCCGGTGGAGGAAATGCGGGATGCGGTTGGCGGGAATACCCACCAGGCGCGGGCCGAGGACGGCCAACAGGTCGCTGGCCTCCTGCGAATGCCATCCCGCGGCGGCGATGGCCTCCTCATCGGGGAAGACATCCGCCACACGGTCACGCTCGATGTCCAGCATCGCGTCCTGAGTTCCGCCGAAGCTGTAGACCCACAGGAAATTGGCCGGTGGGTCAGGCTCCACCAGAGCCCGGAACCGGGCGACTTCCTTGGTGTAGGCGTAGAAATTCGTCTCCGGCCGGCTGCGGATAACCCGAAGCCACGCCAGCAGGTAGGGGTCTGAATGGAAGTCACCCGAATCGTGAATCCTCACCCAGGTGCCGCGGAATTTCCGCCTGCCGAGTTCGGCGAGCATCGCCTGTTCCCAGCCGGGCAAGTCGTCGAGGACGAAGCGGAGATTGGCCTGGTGCTTGGCTTTCACCGTGGGCCAGGTGTACGTGCCAAAGCGGGCGTAGCAGACGTGGCGGCAAATCCCGGCCGACGGACAGGTGTTGTAGGTTTTCCCGTCCGGAAAGCGGCCGGCCCAGGCGGGTAGCGTCCAGTTCCAGACGCCGATCGCGCGCATTTCACGGTTCTGGGTCAGTAGCCGCCCGGGCCGCCGGGGAACGAGAGTGGGCGCCGATGTGTGAGACGACATGGATGGCCTCTCAGAAGAAGGTCAGGAGAGATACGACGGTCTCTGTGCAGAGACCGGCTCGCAGGTCGCGGAAGGGGTGGTGGGGGACCGTTCAGCCGGCGTCGAGATCGACCTCGCTGCCGGAAGTGGCGTCATAGGCGTCGTCAGGGGAATCGGCCGCTTCGAGATCCAGGAACGGGCCCTCGGCGTCCGCAGCCGCGCCGTTGTCCGCGTAGGCGGCCAGCTCTGCCGGATTTGTGGTCACCAGGTAGTGCTCGGTGGGCGAGGCGACGGCGGCGAACGCGACCCGCTGTGTTCCGGCGGACAGCAGGCCTTGGCCGCGGTCGGCGGTCAGCAGGAACTGCCGCTCGCCCTCGGACAGATCGAACGTCCGGGTGATCTCGTCGATGGCCTGCGGGGCCTGGCGCAGCAGGATCTGGGTGGCGGCGTTGGCTACGACCGCCTTGCCCAGGTCGGAGCCGAGCACGTCCGCGGTGTCCTGGGTGGCCACGGTCAGCCCGGCCCAGTGCTTGCGGGACGCCTTGGCCATCCGGAACAGGAACTGTGCCCCGGCCGGGGCCTGCATCAGCAGCCATGCTTCGTCCACGGTCACCAGCCGGGGGCGGCGCAGCGCCGGGTTGGACACCCGGCGCCAGATGGCGTCCAGTGTCAGCAGGGTCCCGATGGGCTTGAGTTCGTCCGGCAGGTCGCGCAGGGAGAACACCACCAGGTGGCCGTCGGGGCGGGTGGTGGTGGGCCCGGCGAACAGTCCGGAGAACGCGCCGCTGGTGAAGGGGTGCAGCCGGGCCGCCAAGTCCCTCGCAGTCTGGTTCTTCGAGGCGTGCAGGATGGTGGCGAGGTCGGCCAGCAGCGGGGCAGCCCTAGTCCAGGTACGCGTGTCCGCGGTGATGCCGGCCTGCTGGTACGTCGCGGCGATCGCCTGGTCCAGCACCGCCCTCTCCGCCGGTGCGAGCGGCGAGCCGAGCAGCACGGCCAGGACGGTGTGCAGAAACAGGGCACGCCGGACCAGAGCGTCCTTGGGCGCGGTGCGCCGTCCGTCGGGCCGGGTGTGGATGGGCAGGTCGAAGGGGTTGAGCCGGACGTCCTCGGCGCCGAGATGCACATAGGTGCCGCCGACCGCGCGGGCGAGACGGGCGTACTCGTCCTCGGGATCGATGACGTAGTTCTCGATCCCGCGGTAGAGCGAGCGCAGCAGCTCCAGCTTGACCAGGTAGGACTTGCCCGCGCCGGAGCGGCCCAGGACGACGGAGTTGTGGTTGTCCAGCGCGAAGCGGTCCCAGTGGACGAGCCCTTGGCTGCCGACGTTGTAGCCGTAGAGCACGCCGGACGGGGCGGCGACCGAGGTGGGATCGGGCGGGGGCAGGTCGGGGCTGGTGAACGGGAATGCGGCGGACAGCGCAGCGGTGTCGAAGGTGCGGCGCATCGTCACCAGGTCGAGGCCCATCGGCAGGCAGGTGACCCAGCCCTGGAGACTGCGGTAGGTGGTGGGTTTGGCATCCAACAGCAGGCTGGCGGCCAGCGCCCGTACCGCCGCGACCTCGTTGGCCAGCTCCTCGCGGCTGGTGGCGTGGACGGTCAGGTACAGGCCGAGCCGGTAGAGCTTGCCCTCGCCGCGGGCGACCCGGGCGGAGAGGTCGTAGGCGTCCTCGGTGGCCGCCTCCACCTGCGGGTCGAGGAGTCGGCCATGATCCTGGGTGTGGCGGCGGCCGGATTCGAGCTTGGCGAGTTGCCGTTTGAGCCGGTTGGCGGCGGTGACCGGGTCGATCGGCTCGATGTGCAGGCTGACGTCGACCCGGCCGGGGTAGGTCAGCAGGGGCTGCAGCCACCCGGGATGCACCTCGCGCGGGTAGCCGGTGATCGTGAAGGAGGCCACCCACTCGCCGCCGACCTCCAGATGCCGGGGCGCGACGGCCAGGGAGTCCGGGGCGAACGCCCCGGCATCGCGGGCAGGCGTCGCGGGAGACGGGTGTCCTGTGTGGGTGCGCGAGCGGTTCACAGCGTGTCCCTGCCTTCCCCCTTGTCCCAGGGCAGAGAGTCGTCTTGCGTGCTGGGCCAGTCCTCCTCGGTCGTGGTCGGGGCGGTGGTGATGACGTCGTCGGCGCCGGCGAGCGCGGAGGTGGGCGGCAGCAGGCTGTCGGGATTGCACGCGGCGGCCAGCACGGCGGTGGCCTGCCCGGCGTCCAGCGGGGTGACGACGACACCGATGGGTCCCAGGAGTTCGACGGCCTCGCCGATTCGGCGGATCAGGCGGGCTTCGGCGGCACGCCGGACAGCGTGATCTTCAGCCCTGCCGGCAGACGGGGCTTTCCTGCGGTGGGCGAAAGCGGCCAACGGCGAGGCGCCGTCCAAGGCGTCGGTGGGCGTGCCCGGACCGAGCGGCTCGCGCAGGACGAGCAGGACCTGGCGGCACAAAAGGTCGCTGCTCTGGCCGAGTTGCGCGAGGTAGTCGGCGTGTTCGTGGGCGGCGGCTTCCAGCGCAGGGTGTGGCAACGACGGGGCGCGCTGGTGCAACTCGCTGATCTGCGCAGACAGATCGAGGCGTTCGGTACGGATGAGGACCTGGACGGGGGCGGTGAGCGAGTGCAGGTACCGGCCGAACGCGGTCACCAGGGAGTCCTGTTCGGCTGGCGTGCGCAGGGCGAAGTTGACGGTGCTGCACACTGCCACCACTGCGACCCCGTCACTGCCGAGGTCGATCACTCCGGTCTCGCTCACGCCTTCGGCGGGCAACCGGAGCGCGGCTGGACTCACGCCGCCGGTCGGCGGTTCGGGTTCGGTGGCCTGCCGGGTGAGCCAGGCCGGTGCCGGGTGGATGCCTTCGGGGGCGGCAACCTGGTGGCGGGGCGTCTTGCGCTGGCGCAGCGCGGCGAGCATCAGCCGGTCCAGCGCCATCCCGTCGCGCCTGCCCAGGGCCAGGAAGGCAGCGGTGGCCCCGATGGGCACGGCGGGCATCAGGAACACCGGCAGGGGCACGAACGCGCGGGTCAGGGACCAGAGGCCGTACAGCACGATGCCGGTGACGGCCAGGATCATCAGCTGGCGGGCGGTCAGGTTGGCCAGGACGGTGTCCTCGCGGTCGACGTCGGCGGGAATGCGCACGGGCTGGGTCACGACGGGTCACCTCCTGAGCGGCTGCCGCCGGTACGGCGCGGGGGTGGCGGGGTGCGCCTCGTAGGCGGGGTGCGGGTGGGTGGTGGGGAGCTGAAGACGGCCGAGGGCGGGGCGTTGGTGCGTGGGTGCCGCATGGGGGCGGCTCGGGGCTCTGGCACCGGCGGTCGGAAGGTGGCGGGTGCGGGCGGCCGGGTGGTGTGCCGGGGCGGGACGTGGGGCTGTGGAGTGGGCTGTTGGAAGGACGGCCGGGCCGGAACTGCGGACCTGTCGGTCACGCTGGTCGACGGGGTGGGTCCGGTGCCGCCGGGCGCCCGGAACACCGGCAAGCCGGGCGGGCGAGTCGGGCGTGCCGACGGCACGGCCGCCCGGGCAGGGGACGCGTCAGGTAGCGGGTCCCCGGAAGCCCGGAATTGCGGCATCGGCGGAGGGCCACCGGCCGGGCCGATCGGCTGGTCCCGCTCGGGGACCATGGGAAGCGGCTGGAGGAACAGCGGCGGGCGCCGCGGACCGCCCGCCGGCCTGCCCGGCCCGGCAGACGAGGGACCCCCGCTGCCGCTTGGGCGGCCCGCACCGCCCGAGGACGGCCGGGGAGAGCGCGATGTTCCGCCCGGCCCTGCGGAGGGAGGCGTGCGGCGCCCACCGCCGCGCGCGCCGCCCCCCGGCCCGCCCCCCCCCCCGCGCACCGCCGGGGCGGCGGTTACGTGGCCCGGGGCTGCGCCAGGGGGGGCACCGCCCCCCACACCCCCACGGGCACC
>NZ_JBFALC010000048.1:0-82170 GCF_040656035.1 Streptomyces sp. NPDC050211 | reverse complement strand
TCCCCGCGCCCCGAAGGGGCGCGGGGAACTGCGCGACCAGCCACGACGGACCCGCAGACGAAGTTCGGCACATCGCGGCCCCGCGGCGGAGCCGCATATCGACACAGCCAGCGGAGCGCTTACGCCCGCGGATGGCGAGGCTCATACAGCCCGACCTCGCCCCCGCCCGGCAGCCGGAACGCCGTCACCCGTCCCCAGGACTCGTCCTCGGGCGGCCGGGTGAACTGCACGCCCTTCGCGGCGAGTTCGGCCCGCGTCCCCTCGAGGTCGTCGCACATCAACGTCAGCTCGTGCGACGGCTCACCCTCCGTCGGATGGCAGGCGACCTCCGCGGGCGGCGCCTTGAAGATGAGCCAGCCGTGTCCGGCGTCGACGTGCGACCAGTTCAGAACGTCCCGGAAGAAGGCGCGGTCCGCCTCGGCGTCGCGCGTGTAGATCACTACATGGGCTCCATTGATCACGCGGCGGAGGCTAGTCCCGGGCGTGGCGGGCGGCAAGCACCACCGGCACGTGGTCCGACGTCCACCGCGGTAAGGGCAGGCACTATCGTTGCCCGATCGCATGAGCGGGGACGAGAGGCGGGCGAGGGCGTGACGGGGGCCGGGTGGATACGGGTGCCGGTCGGCGACGACGCGGCGCGGTGGGCCACGCGCGGCGACACCCGCAAGGTGCTCCTGGTCGTCCACAACGTGACCGCGGCGACCCGCCTCCTCGACGTCCTGCCACTGTTCCACGACGACCTGCGGGTGCAGTTGCTGGCGACGAGCCCGGGGTCGTCGGCGTTCCGGGCCGGCCTCGCGGAGTTGCTGGCGGACACCGGAGTGCCGGTACTGCCGTGGGAGCAGGCGATCGAGGTACCGGTCTCACTTGCCGTCTCAGCGAGCTTCGGCGGTCAACTACGGTCGATTTCCGGCGTATTGACCGTGTTGTCGCACGGCGTCGGATACACTAAGAGGCTGGCGACACCCAACACCCAACACCCAACACCCGGCGCCGGGCGAGCGGGAGAAGCGGGGGTCGCCGAGGAGACGCCGGTCTTCGGGATGTCGCCGGAGTGGCTGCTCGACGAGGACGGCAAGCCCGTCGCGGACGTGCTCGTGCTCTCGCACCCCGAGCAGTACGAGCGACTGCGCACCATCTGCCCCGAGGCCGCGTCGACGGCCGTACTCGCCGGGGACCCCTGCTGGGACCGCATGCTGGCGGCCCGCCCGTATCGCGACCGCTTCCGCCGGGCACTCGGCGTCGGCCGGGGGCAACGTCTGATCGTCCTCAGCTCCACATGGAACCCCGAGTCGCTCTTCGGCGACGGCGGCGATGACGTACTGCCCTCCCTCCTCCCCCGTCTGACCTCGGAGTTCCCAGCCGACCAGTACCGTCTCGCGGCCGTCCTGCACCCCAACGTCTGGCACGGTCACGGCCCCGGCCAGATCCGCGCCTGGCTCCATCGCGCCCGGCGCGCGGGGCTGGCCCTGATCGACCCCCTGGACGGCTGGCGACAGGCACTGATCGCCGCCGACGCGGTCATCGGCGACCATGGCTCGGTCACCTACTACGCCGCCGCACTCGGCGTACCCGAGCTACTCGGTGCCGCGCCCCTCTCCGGCCTCGCGCCGGACGCCCCGGTGTACGAGTTCGTCCGCACCGCACCCCGCCTGGACCCCGGTCTCCCCCTGCGCCCGCAGCTGGAGGCGCTGCTCGACCACCACCAACCACCGCACCGACCGGCCGAGTTCATCAGCTCCGCACCCGGCGAGTCGGCACCCCGGCTCCGCCGGTTCTTCTACGACGCGATCGGCATCCCCGAACCCGACGAGCCCGCGCGCCTCGAACCGCTCCCCCTCCCACCCTACGAACCACCCGCCCCCACCGTGCCGTTGCTGGTGCTCACCCGGCTGCTTGGCTCCGGCGAGATCGCCGTCACCCGGTACGCCGGCCCGCATCCCCGGGACGACGAAGCGGGCGAGGCGCACACCGCCGTCCACGAGGACACCCACGAGGCCGATCAACTGCCCTACGCGGATGTCGTGTTCCGGTACGGAGCCGCCGACGACCCGCGCTTCGGCTCCCCGGCCGACTGGACGGCGGAGATCCTGGACCGGCATCGGTGCTGCGCCCTCGCCGCTTATGTCACCGGCCGCGGGGCCTGCGTGGTGCGCACGCGAGCAGGGGCGCTGCTGCGCCTGGACGCCGGGCCCGGCGCGGACGCCGATCCGGCCGTGTATGCCTCTGCGCTGCATGCCTGGCTCGCGGCGGGCAAGTCGTTGGAGGAGCTGGTCGTGCAGGGATTGACCGTGCGCACCGGTGAGGTCGTCCACCCGGTGGCGGTCACTCTGGTGTGACGCACCGCTCGCGCAGCCCGCGCAGATGGGCCACGTGATACGCGGCGTTCTCCCCCTCCAGCGCCGTGAGCGCCTCCTCGATCAACGGCAGCGCGGCCTCGAACTCGTCGCCGTCCAGCCGGGTTTCGGCGAGGTCGGTGAGGGTGCGGGCGGTGTTGTAGGCCTCGCCGCTGTCGCGGAAGAAGCGCAGGGCGCGTTCCAGTCGTCGTTCGGCCTCGTCGCGGCGGCCGAGGCCGCGCAGGGCCCGGCCTCGGTGGCGCTGCAACAGGGCGCGGGCGCGCGGCAGATCGGCCGCTCCCTCGTCGGTGGGGCCGATGGCGTCGAGGAGGATGTCCGCCTCTTCGAAGCAGGCGTACGCGTCGTCGAACCGCCACTGGCGCAGGCGCAGCAGGCCGAGGAACTCGACGGCGGAGGCGTGGCCGCGCGGATGGCCTGCTGTCTGCTCGTCCCGGGCTGCGGCGAGGGCCTCCGGTTCGGCCTCGTCCCAGTAGCGCAACTCCGTGAGTGTGTGGGCGAGTTGGGCGTGCAGCGAACCGGCCCTGCGGGTGCCGGGGAAGTGGGCGTCGGCGGTGCGGGCGCCGATGCGCAGGGCGGGGAGCAGGACCTCGTGGTGTCCGGCCTTGAGCTGCAGCGGCCACAGCGACCGGCAGAGCAGGACGACGGTGTCCCGGTCGCCGAAGTCGTCGGCCGTGCGCACCGCTTCGACGAGGTTGGGCGCCTCAGCGGCCAGCGCGGCGACGGCCGACCCCCGGTCCGGGAAGGACACCGGCGAGTCGGCGTCGGGGGCCCGCCAGCTCTCCGGCAGCGCGGCCCGGGCCGCGCCCACCGCCAGGTCCCGGTAACCCTCGATGACGCGGGCGACGGCCGCCGAGCAGGCCGCGATGCCGTCGACCCCGGCGGCCGTGCGCTCGGCGTGGGCGCGTACGGCGGGGCGGTAGCGGTAGCGGCCGGTGGGGGTGCGTTCGAGGAGGAGTGCGTCGGTGAGTTCGTCCAGCAGTTCGGCGGCATCGGTGACGTCCGCGGCGCGGGCAGCGGAGGCGGCGTCGAGCGCGGGCCAGTCGCGGAGGCCTGCGAGGCGGTAGAGGCGGGCCGCCTGCGGTGTCAGCAGGTGGTAGGAGTCCGCGGCCGCGGCGCCGACCGGGTCGTTCTCGGGCACGGCGTGGGCCTCAGCGAGTGGCGTGGCCAGGCGGGGTGCGGCGGCGCGCAGGGCGTACGGGGAGCCGGCGCAGCGGTCGAGTACGGCGGGCAGCGCGGCGCGTGCGGCGGTGACCGCGGGTTTCCCGGCCAGCTCGGTGAGCAGCCGTTCCGCGTCGCGGCGGGCCAGCGGGCCGACCTGGACCGGCAGGGCGTCGAGGCCGAGGAGCCGGTGCCGGGCGATGACGATGGTGAACACGCCGGGCGCCGACGTCAGCAGCGGCTGCACCTGGGCGGCGGACCGGGCGTGGTCGAGCACGAGAAGCAGCCGCCGGTCGGCGAGGCAGCGCCGGAAGAGGTCGGCGCGGTCCTCGGTGGCCGGGGGTATCTCCTCGTCGGGCAGGCCGAGGCCGCGCAGCAGGGTGCCGGGCAGCGCTTCCGGAGCGAGGGCGCGCAGATCGGCGTACAACTGGCCGTCGGGGAAGTGGCTGGTCTGCCGCCAGCCCCAGTGGACGGCGAGGGTGCTGGTGCCGATGCCTTCGGGGCCGTACAGGAGGACCCGGCGGGGGCGGCCGTCGAAGGCGCGCTTGGCCTCCTTGTCGAGGGTTTTCAGGGCCTGTCGGCGGTCCGTGAAGAAGCGCGGCGCGTCGGGGAGGCTCGGTCGGCCCGACGCCTCGGGGCGCCGGACGCCGCGGGCGAACAGGGCCCAGGTGGCGGCGAGTCGGGGGTCGTCGTGCAACCGGTCGTGCACCAGGCGGGCCACCTCGTCCAGTTGGCCGGGCGTGGTCGGCGCGGGCACCTCCCGGCCGGCGATACGGCGGACCAGCCCACCGGCCGACTCCCAGGCCCACTTGCCCGCTTCGTTCGCCATACCGGTGCCGACGGCTCCGAGCACCGCGCCGATGGCACCCACCGAGATCGGATCCACCATGCCGCGCTCTCCCCCGTCCATGTCCCAGGTTTGATCAACCCTAGCGGCAGGTGACGGCACATCAACCCCGCGCCCCGCACGCCGACTTGAATCGATCGAGGCGCCAGCCCGGAGAACGACCGCGCGGCCTAGCGAGCGCGCCGGGGAATGCCGTAGGCCCGCTCCACCTGCAGCCGCAGGACCACCCGCCCGTCGCGGACCATCGCGGCCCGGTAGTCGTCCCAGTCGGGATGCTCGCCCCGCACGTCCCGGTAGAGCCGGATCAGCTCCTCGACCGTCTCGTCGTACGGGTCCTGCGCGACGGGCGAGAGATGGGCCGTGCCCTCGGCGACCGTGTACGCCCAGGTGTCGGGGGTGGTCACGTGGTACGACGCCCGGGGGTCCCGGCGCAGATTGCGGGTCTTGGCGCGGTCGTCCGTGATCGAGACGCGGATGATCCGCTCGTCCGGGTAGTAGGCGTGGTTGACGTTCGACAGCTGGGGCCGTCCGTCGCGCTTGAGGGTGACCAGCACGCCGGCCTTGGTCTCGGAGAGCAGCGCCAGCAGTGCGTCCTGAGACGAGTCGTGAGTCATGTCGGGATCAACGGGCGCGAGGGGTCTTCCCATTCCCTCGGGTAGACAGTGTCTACGTGCGCCTGGTAGACACTGTCTATGCATGGCTCCGAAACTGCGCCCGAGACCGGACTGCGGTCCCGCCTGATCGACGTCGGTGTGGAGCTGGTGGCCACGGAAGGCGCGCAGGCGTTGACCCTGCGGGAGATCGCCCGCCGGGCCGGTGTGTCGCACGGGGCGCCGCGCCGCCACTTCCCCACCCACCTGGAGCTGCTGTCCGCCATCGCACGCGTCGGTTTCGCCCGACTCGGGGAGCGGGCGTCGGCGATCGGGGAGGGCACCCCCAGGGAACAGATCGCGACGCTGGCGCGGGCCTATCTGGAGTTCGCCCTGCACAACCGCGGCATGTACGAGCTGATGTTCCGTCACGATCTGCTGGAAAGCGGCCACTTGAGACTGCGCGACACCAGCCTCCCCCTGTTCGGCCGCCTGGTGGATCTCATCACCCGTGCCCGTCCCGACACGGACCCCCGCCTCGTCGCGGGCGCGCTGTGGGCCAACCTGCACGGCATCGCCCAGCTCTGGACCTGGGGCAGCCTCCAACTCGCCACCGGCACCGAGGACTTCGAGCCCCTGCTGCGGGCGGCTCTGGACGCCCACCTGGGCGACGAGTGAACCGCCGGCTCACGCTCGCCGCGAGTGTGTCAGGGGCGGCGATCGTCGCCTTGGACGGCACCGTGCTGACGGTCGCCCAGCCGACCCTGCAACGGGATCTGGGCGCCTCCTTCGCGGAGGTCCAGTGGACCGGCACCGGGTATCTCATCGCCGTCGCCTCCCTGCTGGTGTTCGCGGGACGCCTCGGCGACCGGTACGGGCACCATCGGCTGTTCGCCCTCGGCATGCTCGGCTTCGGGGCCGCGTCGGCGGGGATCGGGCTGGCACCCGGGGTCGGCTGGGTGATCGGACTGCGGGTCGTCCAGGGGGTGTTCGGCGCGTTGCTGCAACCGGCGACGCTGGGGATGCTGCGGGCCGCGTATCCGCCCGACCGGCTACGCATGCCGATCGCCGTACGGACGAGTGCGATCGGCGTGGCCGCCGCCATCGGGCCGCTCGTGGGTGGGGCGTTGGTCGCCTGGGTCGGCTGGCGGGCGGTGTTCTTCCTCAATGTCGTGCCCGCACTGGTCTTCGGCGTGCTCGCGCTCTCCGTACGGCGCCCGCAGCGGCCGAAGTCCTCCCCCGCGCTCGATCTCCCCGGCGCCCTTCTCCTCGCGGTGGCCCTCGCGTGCCTGGTCCACACCCTGGTCTCCGGCCCGACGGCCGCGGGCGTGCTCGGCCTGGTCGCGGCTGCCCTCTTCGTCCGGCATGAGCGGCGCACGCCGGACCTATTGCTGTCGCCGGACCTGATCCGCTCACCGGCGGTCGGCTCGGCGCTCGGCATTCTGGTCGCCGCGTCGGCGGCGCTGTCGGGAACGCTGTTCGTGGCGACGTACGTCCTCCAGGACACGCTCGGTCTCGACCCGTTCCAGAGCGCCCTGCGCAGCCTGCCGCTGGCGGTGCTGATGGTGGCGGCGGCTCCCGTGTGCGCGGTGCTGCTGCGCCGGGCCGGAGCGCGGCGTACGACTGTGACGGCCATGGTCGTCCTCGCGCTCGGGATCCTGATCCTTTCCCGGGCCTCCGGCACCCTCGCCCTCTGCACCGGCTTCGCGCTGCTGGGGGCCGGGTTCGGCACGGTGATGGTGGCGGCCACGCATGTCGTCGTGCGGCAGGCCGCGGTCGCGTCGGCCGGGGTGGCGGGCGGGTTGCAGCAGACCGCGATGAATGTCGGGCCGACGGTGGGGGTGGCTGTCGTGACGCCGCTGATGGGGCTCGGACACGCGTTTGCGCTGGTCGTGCTCGTCGGGGTGGCCTTGGTCGGGGCGGTGGCGGGGCTCGCGTTGCCTGTGCTTTCCGCCACGTCGGGCGTCGATCATGCCCATCCGAGCGACCGTATACGCGTTCCTACGCGACCATGAGGTCTGAGGGCGTTGCGGCTGGGTATGCCGGACCGCACCTCGACGAAAGCGACGGAGGACACCGATGGCACTGCTGCGACAAGAGGTCGAACCCGACGAGGTGGGGCTGGACCCGAAGGCGCTGGACCGCCTCGACCAGTACTTCGCCCACTACGTCGACGAGGGACGGCTGCCCGGGTTCCTCGCGGCCGTCACGCGCGGCGGACGCGTCGCCCATCTGACCACGCACGGCCGGCGCGACGTCGCGGCCGGGCTGCCCGTCGAGGCGGACACGCTGTGGCGGATCTACTCCATGACCAAGCCGGTCACCGCGGTCGCCGTACTGCTGCTGATGGAGGAGGGCAAGCTGTCGCTCGACGACCCGGTCGCCGAGCACCTGCCGGTCTTCGCCGACGTCGAGGTGTACGACAGTGGCTCCGGGGCGGATGTCAGGACCCGTCCGCCCGCCGGGCCGATGCTGATCCGGCATCTGCTCACCCACACCTCGGGCCTGACCTTCGCCTTCTACCACTCCCACCCCGTCGACGCTCTCTACCGCGCGGCCAACCTGGAGTCGGCGGTGCCTCCGGGTGCGAACCTGGCCGAGACGATCGACGTGTACGCGAGCGTGCCGCTGCAGTTCGAGCCGGGCACTCAGTGGAACTACTCGGTGGCGTCGAACGTCCTGGGCCGGGTCATCGAGGTCGTGTCCGGGCAGTCGCTCGACGAGTTCTACCGGGAGCGGATCTTCGGCCCGCTCGGGATGCCGGATGCCGGGTTCCAGGTCCCCGCCAAGAAGGCGGGCAGGCTGTCCGAGCTGTACGGGGAGACCGAGGGCGGCGGTATCGAGCCGATCCCCGGGCTGCCGCTGCACGGCCGGCCCCGGTTCCTGTCCGGCAGCGGCGGCATGGTGGCCGGCGCGTACGACATGCATCGCTTCATGGAGCTGCTGCGGCGCCGCGGCGAACTCGACGGCGTCCGTCTGCTCGCCCCGGAGACCGTGGACCTGATGACCTCCAACCATCTTCCCGGCGGCGCCGACCTGCGCTCCTTCGGCGCTCCCCCGCACAAGGAGCCCGGCAACGAGGGCGTCGGCTTCGGGTTCAACGTCTCCGTGGTGATCGACCCGGCCCGGACGCAGGCACCCTCGGGGCTGGGCACCTACGGCTGGAGCGGCGTCGCGACGACCACGTTCTGGGTCGACCCGAGCCGCGATCTGACCGTGCAGTTCATGACCCAGGTGCGGCCCCGGACCTCGCACACGATGTTCCCCGACCTCAAGAGGCTCGTGCACGAGGCCGTCATGGACTAGTCAGCTCAGACTGATCAGCTCAGCGTGAACTCGACGCCCTCCCGGGCGAGTTCGGTGAGCCACTCCTGCGAGCGCGCCGCGGTCTCGGCGGCGCGGTTCAGACCGGGCGGCAGCGAGCCGTCCAGGATGTGCCGGACGCCGAGCGCGAGGGTGCGGGAGACACAGCGGGCCATCGCGCTCTCCTCCGCGTCACCGGTCAGGTCCAGGAGATAGCGGCCCGACCACTGGTTCACCTCCAGCGACACCGCCAGCACCACCCGGTCCCGGTCGGCCTCCGTGGTCGGGTACGCGGCCGCCAGCTCCTGTGCCAGGGCCGCGATCCGGGCGTCGTCACCCGCCTTCAGCTCCTCGAACACGGCGTCCCACGCCCGCAGCCAGCCCTCCACACGCAGCGTGCCGCGGACGAAGGTCTGCGCCTTCCACACGGGCGGCAGTCCGTACTGCTCCACGAAGGGCACGCTGTCGCGGTTGGGGTAGACCTCGAAGGTCTCGCCGTCCACGACGTGCTCCCGGGTCGCCTCCCAGGGCCGCTCGGCGACGGTCTCCGCACCGTCCTCGATGTACCGGGCGGGCGAGCGCAGGGCGTTCAGCACTCCCGAGGGCGCCCAGCTGAAGCGGTACCTGAAGTCGTTCGGGACCGCGGGGACGCCACCGCAGTACGAGGTGAGGCGGTACGAGGCCGCCGTGTCGTCGCCGATCGCCTCCCGGGCGCGGGCGACGAGGCTGTGCGCGAAGAGATGGTCGATGCCGGGGTCGAGACCGGCCTCGGTGAGCACGACGAGCCCGGCCTCCGTCGCCGCGGGCACCTGCTCGAGCACCGCCTCCGACACATAGCTGGAGCAGGCGAAATGCGCTCTCCCCCGCACGCAGGCCGCCAGGATCCCGGCATGCTCGGGCGCGGGCAGCATCGATACGACGATGTCGCCGGGCGCCAGTTCGGCGGTGAGCGCGTCCAGCGTGTACGTCCGAGGCTCGGCGCGACCGGTGAGGCCCCGCTTGTCGAGGGCCTCGGCGGCGCGCTTCTCGGTGCGGTGCCACAGCCGTACCCGCTCGGCGGTGTCGCACAGCGCCGCCAGTCCGCTGCCCGTGGACAGTCCGGCGCCGATCCAGTGCACGGTACCGCTCGCCGGAACACGCTCACGCATCACGGAACTCCCCTTCCGTGATGCCGAGTTCACGGCAGGCCTGGTGGAACCGGTCCAGACAGCGCCCCCACGGCCCGCCGGTCTCGAACTCCAGCAGCTGGAGCACCAGGGACGACGAGAAATCGGTGCTGGACTCCCGCGGCAGCAGGGACGGCAGATTGTCGATGGCGATGAGGTCCAGCTGGGGTTCCTTGCGCAACCGGCGCACCGGGTCCGTCCAGTCGGTGACGCGGTCGTAGACCGGCAGCACGTTCAGGGGCGAGCCGACGTCGCAGGTGACGTCGCAGAGGGTGCGCAGACGGCGGGCGGGGTCGTCGAGGTCCTCTTCCCGGAGGAAGGGCGGGATGGGGGTGGTGGCGAGGACGGCGTTGACCATCACGTCGTGGTCGAGGAGAGCCCGGCGGTCCAGGTCGCGGGTCTCGGCGAGGTCCCAGGCGGTCGGGTCGAGCCCGGCGACATGGAGGGCGACGCGGGCGCCGCGCCCGCTGCGGCCGAGGGCGCCGATCACCAGCGCGGTGAACTCCTCGCCGGGCGCCTGGAGCGCCTCGTCCAGCTCCTCCTTGGACGTGGGGCGCAGGGGTGCCCGCAGGCTGCCCCGGTGCTGGAGCACCGCCAGGGCCGCGCCCAGGTAGCCCGCCCAGAAGCCGAAGGCGGCGAGGCGGCGGCCGTCGTCGTCCACCAGATATTCGAGGTCGAGGAGCTTGCCTCCCCCGGCGGCGAACCGGCGCAGCAGTTCCGCCGCGCCGGGCTGCCGCTTGTAGGCGTGCCCGAAGAAGATGTGCCGGTGGATCAACCCGCCCGGCTCATCGGGGAGTTCCTTCAGTCCGAGGACGACGGCGTCCTTGGGCGCCGACACCCACGAGCCCGCCGCCGCGACTCGGCAGCCGACCGCCTCGTACTCCTCGATCGGGAAGATCCGCTGCGGTGACTCCTCGACGGTCAGCACCGCTCCGCCGTCGATGAGCCGGCGTGCGTCGGACGGCACGATCGGGGTGCGGCGTTCGGTGGAGCGGACCTCGTGGCGCAGCCACAGGTGGAGCTCGGTCATACGAGATTGGCCTCCGGACGCGGGGCGTCGGCCGCGAACCGGCCGGCGCTGAGCGGGCTGACGTCCACGAAGGGTACGCGGCCCAGGTACAGGTCGCGGACGACCTCGCCGACGGCGGGTCCCTGCAGAAAACCGTGGCCGGAGAAGCCGGTCGCGTAGAGGAAGCGGGAGGGTGAAGTCGCCTCGCCGATCAGGGCGTTGTGGTCGGGTGTGTTCTCGTACAGGCCCGCCCAGCCGCCGGTGCGGCGCAGGTCGAGGAGGGCCGGGGCGCGGCGTTGCATGGCCTCGGCGAGGCGGGGGATCCAGCGGTCGTGGGGGTCGGTGGCGAAGCCGGGCCGCTCGTCGGGGTCCGACATGCCGAGGAGGAGGCCGGGGCCCTCGGTGTGGAAGTAGAGGCTGGTGCTGAAGTCGATGGTCATGGGCAGGTCGGGCGGGAGTCCCTGGACCGGCTCGGTGACGGCGATCTGGCGGCGTAACGGCTCGACCGGCAGCTCCACGCCGGCCATGGCGCCGACGGCCTTCGACCAGGCGCCGGCCGCGCAGATCACGGTGTCGGTGGTGATGCTGCCCAGGGTCGTGCGTACGGCGGTGATGGTGTCGCCGTCCCGTTCGATGCCGGTGACATCGGTGTGGCGCAGGATCCGGGCGCCGTACTCGCGGGCGGCGGTCGCGTAGCCGTGGACGACGGACTCCGGCGTGCAGTGGCCGTCGTCCGGTGAGAACGCGGCCGCCAGCAGTCCGTCGGTGCTGATCAGCGGGGAGAGCCTGTGCGCCTCGGCGGGAGTGATCATGCGGCTGGCCACGCCGAGGGAGTTCTGCAGCCGGACGCCGGCCTCGAAACCGGCGACCTGCTCGGGCGTCGACAGCAGGAACAGATAGCCGACCCGGTGCAGTCCGATGTCGTGGCCGATCTCTTCCTGGAAGCGGCCGAAGGCCTCCAGGCTGCGGGCGCCGAGCTGGATGTTGAGCTCGTCGGAGAACTGTGCCCGGACGCCGCCCGCCGCCTTCGACGTGGATCCGGCCCCGAGCTCGTCCCGTTCGACCAGGACGACGTCCCGTACGCCGGCCCGGGCGAGGTGGTAGGCGATGCTCGTGCCCATGACTCCGCCGCCGATGACGACGACCCGAGCCTGCAGCTTCACGTGTGTGCCTCCTTGGCGGCGTGGATCACGGCCCGGACCACGGCGACGCCGAGCAGACCCCCGGCCCGGTCTCCGGAGAGGAAGAGGACGTCCTCGGTCACTCCTCTTCCTGTCCGGACCGGCGCCACGGCAATCAGGACCAGTGCGCCACGGCGTCCAGATGAGGCAGGTGATGGTCGAGACGCTCCCGCTTCGTCCGCAAATAGGTGATGTTGCTCTCACACGGCGGGATGAGCAGCGGGACCTGCTCGGCGACTTTGATGCCGTGCTCCAGCAACGCCTCCCGCTTGCGCGGGTTGTTCGACATCAGGCGTACGGAGCGCACGCCCAGGTCGTCGAGGATCCGCGCGGCGACGCCGTAGTCCCGGGCGTCCACGGGCAGGCCGAGCGCGAGGTTCGCCTCGACGGTGTCCAGGCCCTCCGCCTGCAGCGCCATCGCGCGCAGCTTGCCGAGCAGGCCTATGCCGCGGCCCTCGTGCCCGCGCAGGTAGACGACGACGCCGCGCCCTTCGGCGGCGACGGCGCGCAGTGCGGAGGCGAGTTGATCACCGCACTCGCAGTGCTGGGAGCCGAAGGCGTCGCCGGTCAGGCATTCGGAATGCAGCCGGGTGAGGACGTCGTCCGTGCCGATGTCACCGTGGACCAGGGCCACTTGCTCGTCACCGCGATCGTGGTCGAGATAGCCGACCGCGCGGAATTCCCCGTACACCGTGGGCAGCGGCGCATTCACGACGCGCTCCACGCCCGTCCGCTGTGGAGACTTCGTGCCGAGTACGCCAATGTTTTCTGTCATGATCTGGTTCCTAAGCAGAGACGAAGGGCCGTGAGGAAATGAGTGTTTCGGGATCGCGTTCGGCGGCATACGGGCTGTTGCCGGCGGACACCACGGAAGATGTACGCACGCGGGCGGCAGGCGTCTCACGGCAGGTCGCCGTCCTTCCCGTCGGAAGCTTCGAGCAGCACGGGCCCTTCCTTCCGCTGGCCACCGACACGCTCGTCGCCTGTGCCATCGCGCGGGAGATAGCCGCCGCGCACCCGGTGCACCTCCTTCCTCCGGTGACGATCTCCTGCTCGCACGAGCATGCGGCCTGGCCGGGGACCGTCAGCATCTCCTCCGTCACCCTTCACGCGGTGGTACGGGACATAGCGGCTTCGCTCCGCCGCTCGGGCGTCGATGCCCTGGTTCTGGTCAACGGGCACGGCGGAAACTATGTACTGGGAAACGTCGTTCAGGAATCCTCCGCGCAAGGTGAGTCGATGGCGCTGTTCCCGGCCGCGGAGGACTGGGAGACGGCGCGGGAGCGGGCGGGCGTGCGGACCTCGTTGCTCACCGACATGCATGCGGGGGAAATTGAGACCTCCATCCTTCTGCACGCTCATCCCGAATTGGTCAGGTCCGGTTATGAGACCGCTGATTTCGTCGCGGACGACCGGCGTCATCTGCTGACCCGCGGAATGTCCGCCTATACCGATTCGGGTGTCATCGGGCGTCCTTCGCTGGGTTCGGCGGAAAAAGGGAAGGCGCTGCTGGAGAGCCTCGCGGATTCCTTCGGCGCGTGTTTGTCGTTGTTCACGGGTGACTCGGGCGACGCGGGTGACGTACGGGGGTAGCGCCGGCGGGCGACCAGGACGAGTACGCCGGGCAGGCTGGCCGCGAAGCTGAGCACGCCGTACACGACGGCGACGGCCAGTCCGCTGCTCGCGCCGAGTCCGGCGGCGCCGAACGCCCAGGCGGTGACGCCCTCCCGGGGTCCCCAGCCGCCGACGTTCAGCGGCAGGCCCATGGCGAGCAGGGCGAGCACCGCGATCGGCAGCAGTACGACGGCGGAGGCGCCGGAGCCCGCGACACGGGCGGCGAGCACGAACATCGCGATGTGGCCCGCCAGCACGACGACGGACGACACGACGATGCCGGGCCAGTTACGGCGGGACAGCAGGCCCCGGCGTGCCTCGCCGAGCGTCGAGCGCAGGGCCCGCCTGCGGCGGGAGGGCGCCCGGTTCATCCGCAGCGCCAGGACGACCGCGCTCGCGCCCAGCGCCGCGAACAGGAGCAGCGGCGCGAACTGCCGGGCCTGGGCCAGCACCGGCGACGGCATGGTCAGCAGGACGGCAGCACCGACGAGGACCAACACGACCTGTCCGGCGACCCGTTCAAGTACGACGGCCCGCACCCCGCGGCCGAGGTCCCCCTCACTCTTCCCGTGCCGCACCGCCCGGTGCACATCCCCGAGCACACCGCCCGGCAGAGCCGCGTTCAGAAACAGCGCCCGGTAGTAATCGGCCACGGCAGGCCCGAACGGCAACCGAATCCGCAGCCCCCGCGCCACCAGCGCCCAGCGCCACGCGCTGAACACGGTGGTGACGACGCCGATTCCGACAGCGACAACCAGCGTCACCGCATCGATCCGCCGCAGCCCGTCCAGGAAGACGCCGGTGCCCATGCGCCAGAGCAGCACGGTGAGGATGGCGACACCGGCGATGGTCCCGAGGTGGGGGCGGACGCGGCGCAGGAGGGTGGGGCGGGGGGTGGTGGTAGGCAGCTTGTCGGCGGGGGCGGGCTCCGTGGCGAGGTGAGACTCGACGACCGGAGCGCCTTCCGTCGCGGGCGACACCTCGACAGCCGTCCGGCACGCATCGGCGACCGAGGCAGAGCGAGCGTTGGCGACCGGAGCCGGCTCTGTCGCGGGCAACCCGTCGACGGCAGCTCGGTATCCGCCCGTGGCCGACGTCGAAGCAGGGGTGTGGTGCGCCTCGTGTGCCTTCGTGCGGGGCGCGGCAGCCTGCCTCGCAGCGGCCCGCGGTGTGACGCGGCGGCCCGTGCCGACGCGTACCACCGCGCGGACCCCCGCTGCCGCGCGGACCCTGACCACCCGCACCGCCACCTCGGCGGTCACCGTCTGTGCGCTCATGCCGAGCCGCCCATCGGCCGGGACAGCGCCAGCAGGTCGGTGTGGTGGACGATCACGTTCAACTCGCCCGCGGTGCAGGCCTCCAGGCGGTCGCGCAGATAGTTGTCGGCGCGTTCGCGCAGGTCGGGGCGTTCCTCGACGGCCGCGCCGACCCAGCCGCGGAGCCACTGAGCGGTGAGGTCGGCTTCGTCGGGGCCGAGGCGCCAGGGGCTGGGGTGCAGATGGACCGTCGCGCCACGTTCGGAGAACGCCTCGCAGGCGGCGGTGACCGCGTCCGGTCCGAGCAGACCGGCGCGTCGCTGGTGGGCGTTGAACGCCTCCGCGATCTCCGTGTCCAGCGGGTGGGCCGGGGTCAGTTCGACGCGTCCGGCGACGGAGAGCGTGAGCAGGGCCGGGCAGCCCGCGCCGGTGCAGGCGGCGGCGAGAGTGTCGATCTCCTCGCGAGTGAGGACGTCGAGAAGTGCGGACGCGGTGACCAGTGAGGCACCGGCCAGGGCGTCCGGGGTGAGCCGGGCGACGTCGCCGCGGCGCGACTCGACGGTGACGCGGCTGCCGTCGGCGGCGGAGCGCGGGGAGGCCACAGCGGCGAAGTGCAGGAGGTAGGGGTCGCGGTCGTGCAGGATCCAGTGCTGGGCGCCATCCAGCCGGGGGGCCAGCCAGCGCCCCATCGAGCCGGTGCCGCAGCCCAGGTCGTGCACGACCAGTCCACCGGCCCGCCCCGGCAGATTCGCCAGCCGGATCCGCAGCGGATCGAGCAACTCCCCCGCCCGCGCCAGCGCATCCGCCCCTTCCCGCAGCTGAAGCCACTCGGGCGCATACCGCGGCGGCTCGTCGGGCCCGTCCTCCCGCAACCGCACGGTGGCCCGCTCGCCGGGGCGGGAGGCCGCACCGGCGCCAGCGTGGGGCGCAGGACCGGCACCGGGGATCACCTGGTCGAAGGGCGCGGAACCGGAGCCGGGGTTCACCTGGTCCGGCGCCTGAACGACGGCAGCCACCGACGCCGCTTCCGCGGACCGGACAGCACCGCTCGCCCCGGGCTCCATCGCGGGCGCGCCCTGCCTCGCCGCGGCCTCCGCCGCGTGGGCACTCTGCCTCGCCGAGGCCTCCGCCGATCGTGACATGTGCCTCACCCCGGGTTCCGTCGTGGCCGAGGCATCCCGCGGACCCGGCTGGGCCGGGATCCCTCCGCCGCGCTGGGTCGTCGCTGTCTTCCTCATGCCGCCCTCCTGGGTTCGTTCGGCAGTCGGCCCAGTACCGCGGCCAGGCTGCGGGCCGTGGTGGCCCAGCCGTCGAGGGCGGCGCGTCGCCCTCGGGCGGCCGCCTTGAGGCGGCGTCGTACATCGGCCTCGCCGAACCAGCCGCGCAGCTCGGCGGCGAGAGCCAGGGGGTCCTCCGGCGGGACGAGGATGCCGGGCACGCCGCCGTCGGGGGCGCGGCCGACGGCCTCCGGCAGGCCGCCGACGTCCGTCGCCAGCACCGGGATGCCGCGCGCCAGCGCCTCCGTCACCGCCATGCCGTAGGTCTCGGCGTAGGAGGTGAGGACCATCAGGTCGGCGGACGCATAGCTCGCGTCGAGTTCGGCGCCGGCCTGCGGTCCCGCCAGCACGAGCCGGTCCTCCAGGCCGTACCGGGCGATCAGGGACCGCAGTCCGGCCACGTACTCCGGGTCTGAGTTGAGCCCGCCCACGCAGACGCAGCTCCACGGCAGGTCGGCCACCGCGGCCAGCGCCTCCACCAGCCGGTGCTGCCCCTTGCGCGGGGTCACCGCGGCGACGCACAGCAGCCGGGAGACGCCGTCCGTGCCGGAGGCGAGGGGGGCGATGTCGGCGCCGGGGGCGGCGACATGGACCCGCTCGGGGGCGAGCCCGTGGTGGGAGACGAGGCGGCGGACCGCCCAGTCGGACGTGGCGATCACCGCGGGGACCGCCCGCAGCACCGTACGTTCCCTGGCGTCCAGCTCCGCGGCCACGTCGGGCGTCAGGCCCCGCTCGTCGCCGAGCGGCAGGTGGACGAGGACGGCGAGGCTCAGGCGTTCGGCCTCCGGGAGGATGATCTCGGGGACGCCGCAGGCGACCAGACCGTCGAGGAGGACGACCGTGCCATCGGGCAACTGCCGCAGCGTGCGGGCGAGTTCCTCGCGGGCCGCCACCCCGGGCCGGGGCCAGCTGCCGTCCACGGTGTGCTTCTCGACCTGCCAGCCGAAGCCCGGCAGGTCCAGACACAGCCGCCGGTCATAGGCGTTGCCGCCGCTCGGCTGGGCCGGGTCGTCGACGCCGCCCGGCATGACGAAGTGCACGGAACGCAGAGACATGGGGATGATTTCCGCGTTCTTCAGGGCGGAGTGCTGCACGGGAACGTATTCGAGCCGCCTGGGCTCCAGGGCCCTCTCGGTTGAGGGCTCCATGGTCGTGTCGGTCACAGGGCACGCTCGTAACTCGCCCAGGCGACATGCGACTCGTGCAGTGTGACGGTGAGGCCCGCGAGGCCGCGGGCGCCCTCGCCGAGCGCGCCCTTCTCGATCCGCTCGGCGAGCCGGTCGGCGATGACCTTGGCCAGGAACTCCGTGGAGGTGTTGACCCCCGCGAAGTCCGGCTCGTTGTCGAGGTTTCTGTAGTTCAGCTCGCTGACTACGGCACCGAGCTCCTGGGTCGCCAGTCCGATGTCGACGACGATGTTGTCGTCGTCCAGCTGCTCGCGCCGGAAGGTGGCGTCCACGAGGAACGTCGCTCCGTGCAGGCGCTGCGCGGGTCCGAAGACCTCGCCGCGAAAGCTGTGGGCGATCATGATGTGATCGCGGACGGTGATGCTGAACAACGGACGACCCTCCAGGTGCGGCGCGTCTGGTCCCCGGCCGATCGCCGCCGGGGATGTCGTGTAGTACGGCTCCCTGCCATGCCTTGTTCAGCGACCTGTTCCCCTTTTTGGGAGGTCAGGCGGGCGTGTCGTCCCACCTTGAACGATTCGTCAGGCCGGGTCGCCGTACCGGACCCGGTGGCACAAGGCTGGGATCTCGCCCGAGGCCAGCCGTGGCAGCACCTCCGGGAGTTCCTCGAAAGCGCTCTCCCCGGTGACGAGGGCGTCGAGCGCCGGATCGGCCAGCAGGTCCAGGGCGAGGGCGAGCCGGTCGGCGTAGGTGCGGCTGGAGCGGCGGGCCGGGGATACCGTGCCTACCTGGCTGCTGCGGATGACCAGGCGTCGGGAGTGGAAGGCCTCGCCGAGCGGGAGGCTGACCTGCCGGTCGCCGTACCAGCTCAGTTCAAGGACCGTGCCCTCGTCGGTGAGGAGTTCGAGGGAGCGGGCGAGGCCCTGTTCCGTGGCGCTCGCGTGGACGACCAGGTCGCAGTCGCCGAGGGCATCCGCCGGGGCGGCGAAACCGACGCCGAGTGCCTCTGCCACCTTGGCCCGCGCCGGATCGGCGTCGACCAGTTGGACGCGTACGCCGGGGAAGCGCGCCAGCAGCGCGGCCACCGAGCAGCCGACCATGCCGCCGCCGACCACGGCGATCCGGTCACCGACCAGGGGCGCCGCGTCCCACAGCGCGTTGACGGCAGTCTCCACCGTCCCGGCGAGCACCGCGCGCGAGGCGGGCACCGACTCCGGCACCACGGTGACGGCGGCGGCCGGAACGACGTACCGCGTCTGATGCGGGTAGAGGCAGAAGACCGTACGGCCGACCAGTGCCTCCGGCCCCTCCTCCACTACGCCGACGTTGAGGTAGCCGTACTTCACCGGGCCGGGGAACTCGCCCTCCTGGAACGGCGCCCGCATCGCCGCGTACTGGCTCTCGGGCACACCGCCGCGGAAGACGAGTGTCTCCGTGCCACGGCTCACCCCGGAGAAGAGCGTGCGTACCAGTACTTCGTCTGCGGCGCATTCCGGCAGGTCCACCTCGCGTAGCTCACCGAGCCCAGGCGAGTTGAGCCAGAACGCGCGTGCGGTGCGGTTCATCGGAATCCTCCTGAACGATCGGGAAGCTGCTCACGTACGGAGAGGTGCACAGGCCGCGCACAACGTAGCGGCGATGATCGACTCTGTCACACGGCCGGAGGATGTTCGGTGGCCCTGAACCACACTTACGACGCGAGGCTCGTCCAGCAGGAGACCGCTGTGGGAGCGGGTGTGCAGATCCTTGTGCTGACCCTGCTCGGCACGGCGATCGGGATGGGGCCCGCGGGCTGGCTGACCGGACTCGCCTTCGCCATCGCCACCTGGGCCGTGCTCTCCCGGGCCCTGCACCGGTCCCGGTTGCAGTCCTTCGGTCCGGCCAACCGGGTCACCCTCGGCCGCTCCATCCTCGTCGGCGGTGTCACGGCCCTGGTCGCGGACTCCTTCCAGAGCCCGCCGCCCATCACGCTCCTCGTCGGACTCACCGCGGTGGCCCTGATCCTCGACGGAGTCGACGGCAAGGTCGCCCGCCGCACCGGCACCTCGACAGCGCTCGGCGCCCGCTTCGACATGGAGGTCGACGCGTTTCTGATCCTGGTGCTCAGCGTGTACGTGTCCATGTTCCTGGGCCCGTGGGTGCTGCTGATCGGCGCCATGCGTTACGGCTTTGTCGCCGCGGCGCGCGTCTGGCCGTGGCTGAACGCCTCGCTGCCGCCGAGCACGGCCCGCAAGACGGTGGCCGCGCTCCAGGGCGTGTTCCTGCTGGCGGGCGCCTCGAAGCTGCTGCCGTACCCGGCGACGTTCGGCATCGTCGCGCTGGCGCTGGGGCTGCTGGTGTGGTCGTTCGGGCGGGATGTGCTGTGGCTGTGGCGGACGGCGCGGGTCGAGGAGGCGCCGCGCCAGGAGGCCGCCGTGGAGGTTCGGGAACCCGAGTTCGCAGGCCGGTGACGGGTCAGCCGCGACGCGGCAGCAGTCCGATCGCCGCGACCGGTACGGCGGCCAGCACCAGCCAGGGCACGGCCGGATGCAGCCCGGTGTCCAGCAGGGAGCCGGTGGCCGAGGAGCCGACCAGCACGATCAGACCGGACACCGACGACAGCGCCCCGGTGTAGAGGCCGAGCCGCCCCTCCTCCGCGAGATCGGGCACCCAGGCCCGGGCGACGGGCGCGACGAGCATCTGGCCGAGGGTGAGCAGCACCACGAAGCCCGCAGCGGGCAGCAGTCCCGCGATGCCGGTCCAGCCGGCGGGCCGGGCGGCGGCCACGACCGCGAACCCGGCGGCGATCAGCAGCAGTCCGGCCACCATCGACCGGCGCATCTCCAGCCGCTCCCCCACCAAACGGGTGACCGGCAGCTGGGCCGTCACCACCAGCAGCGACGACAGCGCGAACAGCCAGGCCAGCGGCGCCTGCGAACCGGCCGCGCGCTCCACTTCGGCGGGCAGGGCCAGGTAGAGCTGGTTGTAGGCGAGCAGATAGGCGCCGTATCCACAGCACAGCGCGAGGAAGCGGCGGTTGCGGACCAGCAGCTTCATACCGCCCCGGACGGCGACCCGGGTTCGCCCCGGAATGTGCTGCGGCAGCAGCCACGCATGCCCGGCCAGCACGAGGACGAAGACTCCCGCTCCGGCCAGGCAGACCGTACGGAAGTCCACCGACAGCAGCAGCCCGCCCAGCAGCGGTCCGACGAACGCACCCGCCTGTCCGGCCACGGTGAACAGCGCCAGCACGCGCGTGCGCGGGCCGCCACCCGACTCCTCCCACACCACCGCCTGCCGGGCGACCTCGGACTCCACGGCCGGCGAGAACAGCGCGGCGGCGAACCCGATGAGCAGCACGGCGCCGATGACGGACCAGGTCTCGTGCGCGTACCCGAGCCAGGCGAACCCGGCGATCCGCAGCGCGCATCCCGCGAGCACCACGGGCCGGATGCCGTACCGGTCGGCCAGCGCCCCGCCCACCACGAACAGCCCCTGCTGGCTGAAGGTCCTCAGGCCCAGGACGAACCCGACCAGCCAGCCCGCCAGGCCGATCGCCTGTCCCAGGTGCTCGGCGAGGAAGGGCAGGACGGCGTAGAAGCCGATGTTGAAGGCGAGTTGGGTGAGGATCAGCAGCCGCAGCAGCGGAGACAGGCGGGTGCGCGGGCCGAGCGTCGGGGTGGTCATCGTCCGGGTGGTCATGGGGTTTCCGTTCCGGAAGCAGCCAACTCCCCCTGCTTCAAAGGCTGTTGGATCACTTTGATACGGGCCGCGGTCACCGCGAGTGCCCCGAGCAGGGCGAGTACGGCGGCGGGGGCGAGGACCGCCCAGGGGGCGCGTTCGGCGTAGGGCTGGTTCTCGGCGAGCAGCAGGCCCCACTCCGGGGACGGCGGCTGGGCGCCGAGGCCGAGGAAGGCGAGCGAGGCGAGGGCCAGGGCGGTGCCGGGGAGGCGCAGCAGGGCGTGCCGGGTGACGGGTGGGAGGACGGCGGGGAGCAGGTCGCGGCGGAGCACATACCAGCGGTCGGCGCCGAGGGCGCGGGTGGCGGTGATGTGGAGGGCGGCGCGTTCCTGCCGCAGCAGCGCGGAGGTGTGGGCGGCGAGCGGCGCCCAGGCGACGGCGCTCACGGCGAGCGCGGGCGTGAGCGTGCCGCTGCCCGCGACCGCGGTGACGAGAAGCGCGAGGAGCACCGGCGGCACGGCGTTGACAGTGTCGACGAGCGGCCCGGACATCCGGGGTATCAGTCCGAGGAGTACGCCGGTCAGCAGCGCGGCGGCGCCGATCGCGAGGGCGAGCAGCAGGGTGTCGAGGGCGCCGTGGCCGACCCGGGCGAGCATGTCCCTGCCGAGTGCGTCGGTGCCGAACGGGTGGGCCGGGGAGGGCGCTTGGAGGCGTTGCCCGGTGTCGAGGGCGAGCGGGTCGCGGGGCAGGCCGAGCGCCACGACGCCGAGGAGCAGGCCGCCGTAGACGACGGGCAGGATGGCGCGGGTGGGCGGGGCCGGCCGGTGCAGGGAGGTCAGGGCGCTGTCGCGCAGGGCGGGGCCGATCAGCCGGCGGGTGAGGAGGCTCGCGGCGCCGGTGGCCACGGCGGCGAGCAGGACGAGGGCGAGCGTGCCGGCCTGGAGGACGGGGAGGTCCTGGGCGAGGGCGGCCTGGAGGGTGGTGCGGCCGAGGCCGGGGATGTCGAAGATCTGCTCCACGGCCACGGAGCCGCCGGTCAGGCCGACGACGAACAGGCCGGTGTTCGGCAGCAGTCCGGGCAGACAGCGGCGCAGCGCGTGCCGCGCGATCCGTCCTCGGGGTATTCCGCGGGCGTCGGCGGCCTGCGCCCAGGGCTCGGCGAAGGCGCCGGGCAGCAGGTCGTCGAGGAGCCGCCCGAGCACCGCCCCGGCGGGCAGACCGAGGGCGAGCGCGGGCAGCACCGTGTACTGGGGGCCGTACCAGCCGAGTGCGGGCAGCCAGCCCAGCTGGACTCCGACGACCGTCGCGAGCACGGACGCGGTGAGGAACTCGGGCAGCGCGGCGAGAACGGCGGAGCCGCTGCCACCCGTGCGCCGCCGACGCCGACCGCGCCACAAGGTGCGGGCGCAGATCACCCCGGCGGTGAGGACGGCGACCGCGAGCGACACCGCCATCAGCAGCAGGGACGCACCCAGCGCCTGCAGCACATCGGGCATGACCTCGTTGCCCGACAGCCACGACCGCCCCGCGTCCCCGCGCCACAGCCCGCCCAGCCACTGGCCGAGCAGATGCAACGGGCCCGCGTCCAGGCCGAGTCGGTCGCGGATGTCCGCCAGCACCTCGGGCGTGGGGTCACGGTCGGCCGACCGGGCCTTGAGCACGGTGAGCGCCGGGTCGGTCCGCGCCAGCCACGGCAGCAGACCGATCACGCACACCAGGGCGAGGGCGAGTCCGGCCCGCCACAGAAGCGTGGCCGCGTGCTGCCGCATCCGTCAGCGCCGGGTGCCGGTGCCGACGAGGGTGCGCTCGTACGGGTCGAGGAGCGCACCGCTGACCGAGGTGCCCACACCGGTGATGATCTGCTGGTGGACCAGCGGAACGACGGCGTCGGTGCCGAGGATCGCCGCCTCGGCAGCCATCGCCGCGTCCTGCCGCTCGTCGGTGTCGGCGCTGCTCTCGGCCTTCGCCACCGCCGCGTCGACGCGCTTGTCGCACAGCTGCGCCATGTTGTAGCCGCCGTCGCAGGTGTAATCGCTGGCGAGTACGGCCACGGGGTCGCCGGTGTCGACGAGCGTGTTGCGGGCGAGCACGACGGCGTCGAACTTCCCGTCCAGCGCGTCGCTCTCCAGCCGCGAGTACTCGCGCACCTGCAGCTCGACCTTGAATCCGGCCCTCTCCAACTGCTGCTTCAGCACCTGGGCGACTTCCGGGAGTTCGGGCCGGTTGTCGTACGTGGCGATGGTGACCTTCGTTCCGTCCGGTGCCGCGGCCTTCGCGCGCCCGGTGGGCTGGGTCCGCTTGCCCTCGGCCCAGGTCACGGCGGGTCCGTAGATGCCGGTGCCGGCGTCGGCGTATCCCTCGTAGACACCGTCCGCGAGCGCGGAGGTGTCGATGGCCGCGCGGGCGGCGGCACGCAGCTTCGGATCCTTGAAGGCGCCCGACGCCGTGTTGAGCTGCAGGCTGGTGGTGCGGGTCGTCGCCGTGGCCTTGCGAGTGTCCTCGTCGAGGGTCGCGGCCTGGGCGACCGGGAGCGCCTCGGCGAGGTCGGCCTCGCCGGTGCGCAGGGCGCTGGTGCGGGCGGTGCCGTCGGCGATGAACTTCACGTCGATACCCGAGGCCTGGGCTCGGCCGCCCCAGTAGTCGTCGAACCGGTCGAGGGTGGCGGCGGTGCTGCCGGTCACCTTGGTGAGCTCGAAGGGTCCGGTGGCGGTGCCCACCGGGTCGACGCGGTCCTTGCCGTCGTACGCCTTCGGGGAGAGCACGGCGAGGCTGGGGCTGGACAGACGCAGCGGCAGTACGGGGTCGGGGTCTTTGGTGGTGATGCGGACGCCGTTGCTGCCCTCGGCCTTCGCGGTGAGGGTGACGCCGGAGAGGGCGGCGGGCTCGGGCTTGGCCTCGGTGGCGTGGGTGAGGGCTTCGGCGACGGTGGACGGGGTGACGTCGGTGCCGTCCTGGAAGGTGGCCTCGCGCAGGGTGAACAGCCAGGTGCGGTCGTTCTCCTGCTTCCAGGACGCGGCGAGGGCGGGAGCCGCGGAGCCGTTGGCGTCCAGGGCGGTCAGGCTCTCGGTGACGCCGAGCCGGCTGAGGATCGTGGCGTCGGCGCCGTGCGGCAAGAGGTTCTCCGCGGGCGGGAAGGCGAGGGCGACCCGGAGCCGGGAACCGGAGTTCGCGTCGTCGTCCGCGGAGTCGCCGTTGGAGGCGAAGCAGCCGGTGAGGACCGGGACGAGCAGCAGGGCGGCGAGGACACGGCGCACGCGGGTCACCGCCCCATCGGTATCTCGAAGTGCACGATGCCCTGACCGCCGCCGGCGTCCTCGCGCTCGTCGTGCACGACCTTGCCCAGCGACCGCCAGAAGCCCTCCGCGCCCGGCACCGCGGGATCCGTGTGCAGATAGACGGCCCCGTACCCGCCGTCCGCCACCGCGAACGCCATCAACTCGCCGACGAGCCGCCGGGCGAGCCCGCGCCTGCGGTGCTCGGGACGGACGTACACCCGACGGACCTGCGCCGTCTCACCGGACGGAAAACGCTCGGCGACATGCCGCGGGTTCGGCGGATGGGCCGGGCCCCGTGAGTCGAGCGCGGCCGTGGCGACGACCTCGCCCTCGTCGTCGACCGCCACGAGCAGGGTGTGGCGGGCCGGGGCCAGATAGGCGCCGGCCGGGTCGATGATGTCGGCGTGCCAGCGAGGCACGTATCCGCTACCGAAGTCTCGGTACACGGTGTCGAGCATCACGGCTCGCGCACCGTCCAGGTCGTCGGGGCCTGCCGCCCTGATGCTGTGGTCACGCACTTGCACATCATATGCAGTAAGAGGGTGGGGGTGATCACCGGACCCCAAAGGTGATCGGTGATCACCGGACCGATGCGAGAAACCCCGCGACGGCCGCAGCGCACCCCTCGGCATCATCGAGCCACGGAAAGTGCCCGGCCCCCGGCTGTACGACCATCCGCGCATCCGGGAACAGCGCGGCGACCTCCGCCATCACCTTGGGCGGAGCGGCCATGTCGACCTCACCCGCGAGCACGAAGACGGGCGCCTCAATCTCGGCGAGGGCCTTGCGGGTTGCGTCCGGGGCGAAGGCGCCCTCGGCACCGAAGGCGGCCATCACCGCACCGTTGTCCTCCGCGTCGGAGGCGGCCTCGTGGGCGTGGGCGGTCTCGTCCCAGCGGCCGTAGGAGAAGGGCGCGATCGCCTGCCAGCTCGCGGCGGTGGGCCTGCCCGCGACGATCTCCTCCAGCGCCGCATACGCCTCCGGGAACCACGATTCGCCCCTGCGCAGCTCCGCGATCTCCCGCCGGTCCTCGCCGGTGATCGGAATGCCGACGGCCCGGACGCTCGGCGTGATCAGCACGAGCCTGCTGATCCGCTCGGGATGGCGGGCCGCGTACTGCACCGCGAGGTTCGCGCCCGCGCAGTGGGCCAGCAGGTCGACGCGGTCGAGGCCGAGGTGGGCCCGAAGAGCCTCGACGTCCTCGACCATACGATCGCAGCGGCAACTGGCCAGGTCCGTCGGGGTCGCCGACTCTCCGGTGCCGCGGAGGTCCAGCTTGATCAGCTGCCGGTGCGCGGAGAGGCCGCCCAGATCACCGAGGTAGGCGGACGCGGCCGGGCCGCCGGGCAGGCCGAGCACGGGAGGACCGGCCTCTCCGGACACATGGAAGGCGAGCGTGGTTCCGTCGGGTGCGGAGAAGGTCGGCATGTGCGCGAGCGTGACAGGGGGATCGGGGCCCGGCAAACGAATTGCGCGGGGCCGCCCGCCGCCCAGTGACGCAGAGCGCGGTGGGGGACGGCTCACACCACTGGAAGCTGGTGAAGTAGGGCTCGTAGGCTCGGCTCTCCCACATGACGGACAGGAGGCTGACGTGGCCGAGACGACGGTGGCCGAGGTGATGGCCGAGCTGGCCGCGCTCGAGGACCCCAAGGCACGCGAGGTGAACGAGCGACATGGCGACGATCACGGGGTGAACCTCAGCAAGCTGCGCGCGCTCGCCAAGCGGCTGAAGACACAGCAGGAACTCGCGTGCCGGCTCTGGGAGACGGACGACACGGCGGCGAAACTGCTGGCGCTCCTGATCTGCCGCCCGAAGGCCTTCGAGCGGGACGAGTTGGACACCATGCTGCGCCAGGCGCGCACACCCAAGGTGCACGACTGGCTCGTGAACTACGTGGTGAAGAAGAACCCGCATGCCGAAGAGCTGCGGCTGGCCTGGTCCGCCGACCCCGATCCGGTCGTCGCGAGTGCGGGCTGGGCGCTGACCGTCGAACGCGTGGCGAAGAAGCCCGAGGGCCTCGACCTCGCAGGACTGCTCGACGTCATCGAGGCGGAGATGAAAGACGCCCCGGAGCGCCTGCAGTGGGCGATGAACCACTGCCTGGCCCAGATCGGCATCGAGCACGCCCAACACCGCGCCCGCGCACTCGACATCGGCGAACGCCTTCAGGTACTCAAGGACTACCCCACGTCCCCCGGCTGCACCTCCCCGTTCGCGCCCATCTGGATCACCGAGATGGTGCGCCGACAGCACGACAAGACGGCGCCCCTGCCGTGAAAGGGATGCGAAACACAGAACTCCAGCTCTGGCCCCCGCGGCAGTGACCGTCCCGAGACGCCGTGTCCATCAGTCGAAGTACGCCACCAGCCGGACGCCGTCAGGGCCGAACCGCCCTGCCATGGCCTTCATCACGGCGAAGACATGCTCCCAGCCGCTGCCGGGGCCGATGACGTCTTCGCGGGTGACACGGTGGAAGTCGAGGTGCGCGCCGTCCGCCGTCCAGGTTCCGGGCCGAGCGGTCGCCGGGGTGCTCCCGAACGGCAACTCACCGAAGCGGTCGACGATCCCCGCGGGCCAGTCGTCCCGAACCCAGTACTCCCGTATGAGGGCCGGCACCGCGCTGTCCTGAACCCGAAGACGCCCGTGTGCTCCCGGCGGAACGCCGTCCATGTCCACGGCTTCGAGTTCCCGCCAGGTGACCCAGGTGGCACCGTGGAGGGCGGCGTCGAGGGCGGACCAGTGCTCGAAGTCGCCGCGGACCTGGGCCGAGACATCTGTCGGCAGCCCTCGATCGGGGGCGACCGGCTCCCAGCCGGCGTAGTTGCGCACACCGAAGAGACAGGCGAGTGCCGCGTAGTCGTTGCCGAGATACAGCGGGGACAAGTCCATGGCGTACAGCCACGGTTCGTCGTCGTACCAGTCGTCGTCGGCGTGCGGATGCCGGATCTCGATACAGCCGTAGATCTCCGTACTCACGCCGCCGAGCGTAGGAAGCGTGAGGAGGATCGGCCAACGCTTTTCGTCCGTCAGGGACTCCGAGAAACCAATGCCTCGCTGGCCACGGGCGGAACCTGAGCGCCACAAGTCAGCGTCGGAGTAAGGAAAGCAAGGAGTACGAGGGGATCGGCCGGCGATGGACAGCACGGGAGCTGAGGTCGACGGGGCGCGTGGGGCGTTCTTTCTGGACTCCACCGGCCCGGGCTCCGCACCGCGCGGATTGGACGCCTTCCGGCGCGGGTGGCGGACACAGCTCGGCGATGGTTGGCCGATGCCGACCTTCAGCCCGGCCACGACGGGTGACTTCCGGGTCAGGAGCCGCGTCGCCAGGGTGCGCGACGTGGGAATCCTCGATCTCCATGGCGCGTCGGCGATCCGGACTTCGGGCGGCCGGCACAACCACAGGGATCACGTAAGGATGTACGTGGTGCGGCGCGGCGCATGGACTGTGGGCGGCCCACTCCACCGCGGCGAACAGACCGTATCGGCCGGGCAGTTCCTCATCCGGCGCTTCGAGCGGCCCTCGTCCTTCGAGGCGCCGCCGTACACCACGGCGAAGATCCTCACTCTGCTCTCCGGTGCGCTCACACCCCTGCTCGGGGACCGCGGCATCACGGGGCCGACGGACTCGGCCGAGGTGCGCCTGCTGGTGGCCCACACGAACATGCTCCACGCCACCATCGCCGACCTCGGTCCGGCCGGTGTGCACGCCGCCCACAGCACTCTGATCGAGCTGGCCAAGGCGGTGGCGGTACGCCGGTTCGACGACGTGGAACCCAGGCTGGCTCCGGCGCTCGCCCAGGCCGCGAAAGACCTCGCGGACAGCCATCTCGCCGATCCCGAGCTGTCCGCGGCGATGCTGGCACGTGAACTCAACGTCTCCGTACGCACGTTGCAGCGGGCGTTCGCCGCGGCGGATGACTCGGTGAGCGCCTACATCCGGCACCGGCGGCTGGAAGAGGCCCGGCTCGCGCTCACCGCGCCGTCCGGCCGACCGAGCGTCTCGGAACTCGCCGCCCACTGGCACTTCGCCGACAGCAGCCACTTCATCCGCGCCTTCAAGAAGCGCTACGGCCAGACACCCACCGAGTACGCCCGCTCGACCGGACGTCGGCCCGTCCGAACCGCTGATTGAGTCGACGATGCACCCTGGACAAGACTCGGATCAACCCCCGGATGACATCGCTCGACGACTGGCCGCAAACGCACCGGACCAGCCTCCGGCCACTATGCGCTCCGCTATGCTCAGCCCCGTTCAAAGTTCAAGCGAACGACGACCGGCGTGTGACCGAACCGCCGGGAAGGAAACGTGAGAGCGCGTGATATCGGGAGACGGCGATCATCAGGCGGCGACACATTCGCAACGCGGCTCAGGACGGCTGATCGCCGGTCGATATCTGCTCCACGACATCCTGGGCAGAGGCGGCATGGGCACGGTCTGGCGGGCCCACGACCAGTTGCTGGATCGCCCGGTCGCGGCCAAGGAACTCCACATCCTCACCCACGGCGACGAGGAGCACCGCATACGGGTGCGCCGCGCGATCCGGGAGGCTCGCGCGGTCGCCCGGGTGCCGCACCCGCATGTGGTGGGCATCCACGACCTGGTCGAGGCCGAGGACCGGCTGTGGATCGTCATGGAACTCGTCGAAGGGCCGTCACTCGCCCACCAGATCGCCGAGACCGGACCGCTCACACCACAGCACGCGGCCGCCCTCGGTCTGCAACTGCTCGACGCGCTCACGGCCGTACACGCGGCCGGCACCCTGCACCGGGACGTGAAACCCGCCAACGTCCTGCTGCGCCGCGACGGCAACGCGGTCCTCACGGACTTCGGCATCGCGGCCCTGGACGACGGCGAGTTGCTGACGACCACCGGTGAACTGGTCGGCTCCCTCGAGTTCATGGCGCCCGAGCGGGTGATGGGATCGGAGGTCGGCCCGGCGTCCGACCTGTGGTCGCTGGGCGCGACCCTCGCCACGGTCTGCGGCGAGCAGTCCCCGTTCCGCCGGCCGGCGCGGCCCGCGACCCTGCACGCGGTGGCGTACGAGGAGCCCGTCCTGTCGCAGCGGCTCGGCCCGTTGCTCCCGGTCGTCGAGGCGCTGCTGCGCAAGTCCCCGGACGAGCGTCTTTCGGCGGCGGGTGCGCGTCCCGCTCTGTGGCGTGTCGCTGCGGGGGAAGCGGACGCCGGCTCACTGCCGACGCCGACCGTGCGCGTGCTCCGGCCCTCGGCTCCGTTGACCGACGCGGACACGGTGACCAGTGGCCAGGGGCGCCTCGTCCCAGCCGGGGGGACCGGGCCGACGGCGCTGCACACCACGTCACTCAGACCCCCGTATCAGCAGTCGTCCCGATCGAGGGGCCCCAAGCGGCTGTTATGGGCCATGGTCGGTACGGCGGTGCTGGCGGCCGGCGTGGGCGGCGGGCTTTTCCTCACCGGGGTGCTCCCGCTCAAGGAGGACCCGAAGACGAAGACCGTCAGTCGGGTTGTCCAGTCCACCACCGGCTGGCAGGGGGTTTCCGGGGTGTCCGTCCAGCGGGGAGACCGGGTCAGCGTGCGGTTCGCTTCGGGAGAGTGGACGGTCGACTACCGGAACATCCCCGTGACCGGGCCGGCCGGTTACAACGCGGAGATCGACAGGTCGCTGGACGGGGCGAAGGACTGCAAGATCAAGCCCACGGCGCCATTCGGCACCCTGCTGGCACGCCTCTCGGGTGGGCAGGACGCTCCCGTCCACGTCGTCGGACGGAAGCTGTCGTTCCAGGCGGCCAGGAACGGCACCCTGCAACTGTCGATCAATGACGGCGAGGGCTGCCTCCAGGACAACAGGGGCACGCTGACCGTACGGGTGAGCGTCACGCACCAACCTTGAGATCAGGGAATCTTCGTCGGGGCCCGGTAAGGCTCCAAGTCCTTGAGCTGGGCGTTGGTGCGCCGGGTCCGTCGGAGGCGCTCGGTCAGCGGTGTGCGGGCATCGGGAAGTATGCGTTGGGCGTGGAACAGGGCCTTGAGGAACAGGCGAATGAATCGCTCGCGGCCAGGGCCGATCCAGCCGATCCGGTGCAGACGGCAGACCCGCTCTCCGGCGAGGTAGCGGGTCAGATCACGACCGAAGGCACGGAGCGGAGCCGGGAACCAGCGCTCGGCGAAGAAGTACATCATGGCGGTGGCAACACGGTGGCCGGACTCGGTCGGTTCGAACGGCCGGGAGTCGAAGCTCCGGGCGAACTCCTCCATCGCGTTCCAGTCCTCGGGGAAGGCCTCCCCGGCCAGTGGACCGGATTCGCGTTCCAGGAGGCGGAAGACGGCCTGCGCCCAGTGGTGCCAGGCGCCTTTCATGTGCTCGGGCATGCCGGGCAGGCCCAGCGAGGTCTGGAGCCGGTGGGCGAAGGTGGCCAGCAGGACCAACGCGTAGACGAAGTCGTCGATGTCGTCGAAGTTGCCGGGCAGGTGCGGGGTCCTTCTGGCGACGGCCATATGGATGCGATTCAGCCGCTCGGCGGCTTTGCGGCCCGCCTCGCTGGACACGCCATCGACCATCCAGGCCACGAGGAAGTCGTTGCCGTCCTGGAAGCGCCGGTGCGGCTTCGTCTCCAGCTTTCCTGTGTGGTCCAGCGTGGCTGCCCCGATGCCCGGCTGCATCATGTGCATGGTGCCCGGATAGATCATCATCGCCAGGGCGAACTCGGGAACCCGGTGGTTGACGTAGAGCGAGATCATCCGCTCCCACTCGGTCTCCGGATCCATCCGGGCCAGTTCGCGGTCCACCCACTTGTACCCACGGCGCAAGGTCGGTTCCTCCAGGGCGTGGCCTTCGGGATGTGGCGCTCACCCTAGGTAGATGGACGCGGCGCACTCTTGTACCGCGGCGCCATCGCGACGGGACATCGGCGCCAGCCACAGGCGGACCGCCTTCTCAACTTCCGTCTCACGCAACACTCTTGACGCGTCCACGCCCACCGGTATGGTCTAGTCCAAGGAGCGCGGCCCGTCCGGACGGGTGTACCCCGTCGCGTCTGCATACGGGATTCGTGCTGCCGCCCTTCGCATTCCTGGTCCCCCACCCATGAGAAGCCGACCCGCCGTACCGGGTTCCCCACAACCCCGTACCTCCGCGGGACGGCTTCCAGTGAAGGAGAGAACATGCACGCAAGGAAGAAGACGGCCCTGCTCATCGGCGCGGCGCTCGCCCCGGTGATCGCGGTGAGCCTGCCCGCGTCCTCCGCGAGCGCACACGGCTACATCTCCAACCCGCCCAGCAGGCAGGCGCAGTGTGCCGCCGGGACGGTCAGCTGTGGCGACATCACGTACGAGCCGCAGAGCGTCGAGGGCCCGAAGGGGCTGACCAGCTGCAGTGGCGGCAACTCCCGCTTCGCCGAGCTCGACGACGACGGCAAGGGCTGGAAGGTCACTCCGGTGAGCAGCACCACCGAGTTCCAGTGGAACCTGACGGCGCGTCACTCCACCAGCACCTGGCAGTACTTCGCCGGCGGCCAGAAGATCGCCGAGTTCAACGACAACGGCGCCCAGCCCGGCGCGACGGTCACCCACCAGGTGAGCTTCGGCGGTCTCACCGGCCCGCAGAAGGTGCTCGCCGTCTGGAACATCGCCGACACCTCCAACGCCTTCTACGCCTGCATCGACGTCAACGTCGGCAGCTGAAGCGGCAGTTCGCACGCTCTCTCGCACCCTGATCCATGGAGTGATTCCCCCATGCGTCGACGTACGCTCGGGCTGCTGACCGCGACCGGTGCGGCAACCCTGCTCTCCTTTGCGACCCTCGCCCCGCAGGCCCTGGCGCAGAAGACGACGGCAGCCGCCGATTTCGTCGTCAGTGAGAGCCAGTTCAACCAGATGTTCCCGAACCGGAACTCCTTCTACACGTACAGCGGTCTCACAGCCGCGCTGAGCGCCTACCCCGGTTTCACCACGACCGGCAGCGACACCGTGCGCAAGCAAGAGGCCGCGGCCTTCCTGGCGAACGTCAGCCATGAGACGGGCGGCCTGGTCCACATCGTCGAGCAGAACCAGGCCAACTACCCGCACTACTGCGACACGAGCCAGCCCTACGGCTGCCCCGCGGGCCACGACAAGTACTACGGCCGTGGTCCGATCCAGCTGAGCTGGAACTTCAACTACAAGGCGGCGGGCGACGCCCTGGGCATCGATCTGCTGGGCAACCCCGACCTGGTGCAGAACGACTCCGCCGTGTCCTGGAAGACCGGGCTCTGGTACTGGAACACGCAGACCGGGCCCGGGACCATGACACCGCACAACGCCATGGTCAACAGCGCCGGATTCGGCGAGACCATCCGCAGCATCAACGGCAGCCTGGAGTGCAACGGCGGAAACCCGTCGCAGGTCCAGAGCCGCATCGACAAGTACCAGCAGTTCACGCAGATCCTGGGCGTGGACCCGGGCGGCAACCTCAGCTGCTGACGCCCGCCCCGTCGGGAATCGCGCCCCGCCTCGCGGGCGGGGCGCGGTCCCTCAGCCCTTCACCGCGCCGGCGGTGAGCCCCTGGACGATGTGGCGGCTGGCGAAGGCGAACAGAACCATCGTGGGCAGAATGGTGAGGACCGCCGCCGCGGACATCGAGCCCCAGTCGATGTTGAAGCTGGAGATGAACCCGTTCAGGGCCGTGGGCACGGTCTTGTTGCTGTCGCTGTTCATCAGCGTCACCGACAGGAACAGCTCGTTCCAGCAGTTGACGAAGTTGAAGATGAACGCGGCCACGATCCCGGGACGCATCACCGGCAGCAGCACCCGGAACAGCGCCCCGAACCGGGAGAGGCCGTCGATCATGGCCGCCTCCTCCAGCGCGTCCGGGATGTTCTCGAAGAAGCCGCGGAGCATCACCGTGCAGAACGGGATGCAGACGGCGATGTAGACGAGGATCAACCCGAGCCGGTTGTCGACCAGCTTGAGGTCGGTCATCAGCAGGTACAGCGGCCCCAGCGCGATGAAGGTCGGGATCATCTGGGTGACCAACGCGGCCATCAGCAGCGCTGACTTGGTACGGAACTCGAAGCGGGCCAGCACATACGCCGACAGCATCGAGATCACCGTGGCCACCGCACCCGCGACGGTCGCGACGATGAGGCTGTTGGTGAGGTAGACGCCGAAGTCGGCCTTGCCGAACAGCCCGCTGTAGTTCTCCAGTGAGAACTGCTCGGGCCAGTAGGCGATCGGGAAGGCGAAGATGTCACCGGGCGCCTTCAGCGACGTGATGGTGATCCAGTAGAGCGGGAAGACGGTGAAGACGAGCCACAGCCCGAGGAAGGTGAACTTGGTGGCCCGGCCGGCCGTGGACTCCTTGCCGATCACGGCTTCACCTCTCGCTTCTCGCGCGTGGCCAGAAGGAAGAAGACCGCGAACACCAGAAGCGTGGCGACCACGATGAGGCCGAGCGCGGAGGCCCTGCCGTAGTCGCCCTGCTGGGTGATCTTGATCATCCAAGTGGTCACGATGTGCGTCTCGTTGTTGGGCCCGCCGCCGGTCATCCCGAAGATCAGGTCGGGGAAGTTGAAGATCCAGATGACGCGCAGCAGCACGGTCAGCGCGAGCGTGACCCTGATGTACGGGATCGTGATCTGGAACAGCGTGCGCACCTTGCCGGCGCCGTCGAGCGCCGCCGCCTCGTACAGCTCCTCGGGGATGGACTGCAGCGCGGCCAGGATCATGATCGTGAAGAAGGTGACCCCGTACCAGACGTTGGCGACCACGACGGCGAACATCGCCGTCTTCGGGTCGGCCAGCCAGGCGACCGGCTCGTCGATCAGTCCCGCCTTCTGCAGCAGGTCGTTGACGACGCCGAACTCGCTGTTGAACAGCCAGCGGAACAGGATGCCGATGAGGAATCCGGAGATCGCCCAGGGGAAGAAGACCAGCGCCTGGTAGAGGCCACGGAAGCGGAACTTCCTGCGCAGCCACAGGGCGAGGGCGAAGCCGATCACCAGTTGGGGCACGATCGAACCGAACACCCAGACACCGGTGTTGCCGAGCACGGTGCCCCAGGCGGGGTCGGCGAAGACGTCGCGGAAGTTCTTCAGGCCCACCCAGGAGGTGTCGGACAGATCCGTCAGATTCCAGTGACGGAAGGCCATCTGACTGCCGGCGATCATGGGGTAGTACGTGAAGACCGCCACGAAGATCGCGGCCGGGGCCATGAAAGCGGCGATGAGCAGGCCGCGGCGGGAGGTGAACTCCGGCTTGCGGCGGCCCCGTTGCGCGCCGCGGGCGGGCGGGGCGCCCCCCTTCCGGTTCCGGGAGGAGCGCGCCGACGCCGTTTTCGTCGCTTCCGTGGTACTCGTCGCTTCGGACGCGGTGGACATGCCTACTGCTCCTGCTGCCGCTTCTCGGTCCAGTACGCGTCCCAGCCGGCCAGCAGTTCCTTGGGCGTCGTCTTGCCGAGCACCATCTTCTGCACGTCGGCGTCGGCCTTCTGCTGCCACTCGGTCCACCAGGCGACGCCGCGCGGCTGGCTGACGTTGAGGTACTTCTCCGGGTGCTCCGTCATGGTGACGTAGCTGGACCAAGGGCCGGTCTTGTAGAACGGGTCCTCGGTCGCCGACTTGAGGATCGGCACCAGGCTGTTCTTCTTGGTGAAGGTCGTCGACGCCTCGCCCTCGGAGAGGAACTCGACCAGTTTGACGGCCTCGGCCTTGTGCTTGCTGCCGTCCGCGACACCCCACCCGGCGGTGGCCAGCGGCTGGACGGTCTTGCCGCTGGGGCCCGCCACCAGCGGGGCCGTGTCCCACTGGTCCTTCGTGATCGCCTTGGACTCCGAGACCGTGGCGATCACTTCGGGATCCTGGAGCAGGAAGGCCGTGGAGCCGTTGGAGAAGCCCTCGACCATCTCCGGGTAGCCCCAGGACACCGACGACTTCGGGGACGCCTGCTTGAAGAGCTTGAGATAGGTCTCCATCGCGTCGAGGGCCTCGGGCGCGGAGAAGATCGTACTGCCGTCCTTGAGCTTGAAGCCGTCGGCGGGGTCGATCTCGTCGGCGACGTACGCCTCGATGACGGCGGTGGCGTTGCCGTTGGCGTTGGCCCCGCCGCGGAAGGCGTATCCGTAGCGGCGCTTCGCCGGGTCGTGGATGGCGGAGGCCTGCGTCAGCAGTTCCTCCCAGGTGGCTGGCGGCTTGCTGAAGCCGGCCTCCTTGATCAGGTCGGTGCGGTAGAAGACGCTCAGGCCGTAGAAGCCGTACGGGACGAAGTAGGTCTTGCCGTCGGCGTTCTCGGAGGCCTTGACGGCGTTCTCCGTCATGGCCTGCCAGCCCTTCCAGGGCCCCAGGTCCTTCTTCATGTCGTAGAGCCAGCCGTTGTTCGACCACGGGCCCACGGTGGTGTCCCGCACCTCGAGGGTGTCCACGCCGCTGCCGGACTGGAGCATCTGCTGGATCTTCTGGTCGGCCTGCTCGGTGGGCGGCGAGATCAGATTGACCTTGATCTTGGGGTTCTGCTGCTCGAAGTCCGCTATGAGGCCCTTCAGCAGGTCCGTGCGGGCGGGGTTCGTCAGGCTCTCGACCATGTTGAGAGTGACGGTTCCGCCGGCCGAACCACCACTCATGGCGGAGCAGCCGGACAGGACCAACGCGCCGGCTGTGCCGAGGGCGAGAGCTGCCGTCCTTGTTCTCATCGTGCCGACCTCTTCCTTGGATACGGCCGCGCTGGCAGCGGCTTCGGGGACGGGGGTTGGGGGGGCGCGCCGCCTACGACGCGCCGGGCTGTTCGCGGGCCGCGCGGGCCCACTCGCCGAGGACGGGGACGCAGGCCTCGGCGAAGTACTCGTAGTCGGCCGCGGTGTTGTACACGTGGGCGGACAGCCGTAGGTAGCCGACGCCGCCGAAGCTGGTGAAGGCCGTCTCGACGCCCAGTTCCCGGGCCGCCCGGTCGCGCAGCGCGTCGGCCTCGACGCGGCTGCCGGCCAGCCCCGCGGGCAGCCGCACCAGCCGCATGCCGGGAACCGGCATGCCCACGTCGACGGCACCGGAGACGCCGGTCAGCTCGGTGAAGGCGGCGCCGACGACGCGCTCGCCGTAGCCGACCAGGTCGTCCATGTACCGGCGGGCGGTACCCCAGCCCCAGGTGCGTTCGATGAAGTCCAGTGCCGTGGGCGCCGCCAGATAGCCGGTGACGTCCACCGTGCCCTGTTGGTCGAAGCGGTCGGGATACGGATCGGCGGCGCCCCACGAGTCGATCAGTGGGTAGAGCTGCTCGCGCAGCGCTCCGCGGGCGACCAGGGCGGCGGTGCCGCGCGGTGCGCAGCCCCACTTGTGCAGGTTGCCGACCCAGAAGTCGCACGTCACGCCGTCGAGGGGGGCGGCGATCAGACCGGGGACGTGCGCGCCGTCCACGAGCAGCGGGATGCCGCGCCGCCGGGCCTCCGCGCCGATCCGTTCCACCGGCATCCGGCGTGCGGTCGCCGAGGTGATGTGGTCGAGGACGACGAGGTCGGTGGCCTCGCTCCACTCGGCGGTGACGGCTTCGTACGCCTGCTCCTCGTCCGCGTCCAGCGGCACCCGGGCGGTGCGCACCCGGCCGCCCCAGCGGCGGGCCAGCCGTTCGGCGCCCATGGTCACGGCCCCGTAGCCGTGATCGGTGACGACGATCTCGCCACCGCGGCGGCGGGAGAGGCCGGCGTACACGACGCTGACACCGGCGCTCGCGTTGGGCACCAGGGCGAGGTCGTCGGGGGCGACCCGCAGGAAGGCGGCGAGCTCGACCCGGGTGGCGGCGATCCGCTGCGGCAGCGCCGGGAACCACACCACCGGAGATCGGTCCATCTCCGCGCGCAGCCGGCTCTGCCGCTCCTGCGCCACCAGGGGGACCGCCCCGAACGAGCCATGGTTCAGGTGCTTCATCGCGGGGTCCAGCGACCAGGCCCCGGCGGCGGGCCGGCCGTCGGCCAGCAGCAGCGGGCGCGGGGCTGTGGTGACCTCGGTCTCGCTCACATGACTCCACATCTGCCGGACGGACGCCATGGCAGGCCATCGGACACCCGCCAGGACACGTATGATGACTCGGCATCCTGGCAGGCGGTTTTCCCGCAATCAAGGGGTCGAACAGCGATAGTCATCAGATGACTCAGGGTCGATACGCACAAGACATCTGATGACTCACGATCCGGCGACTCGGTACAGTTCCGGGAGGGTCCGGACGCCGCCGACCCGTCAGGGTCACGGGAGGAGTCGGATGTCCGCAGTCGACAAGGCGTTCCACGGCCTACGGCACATGATCGCCACGGGACGCCTCGGCGCGGGTGAGCGCATGCCGCCCGAAGGGGACCTCTGCGAGGAACTCGGCGTCTCCCGGGGGTCGTTGCGCGAGGCCGTACGGATGCTCGCGGCCCTGGGCGTGGTCGAACCGCGGCACGGCTCCGGCACCTACGTCTCCCAGCTCAGACCGGAGGACGTCATCGGCAGCCTCTCGCTGACCCTCGAACTCCTGCCGCTGACCGGCCTGTTGGAGGTGTACGAGATCCGGCGGGTACTGGAGGCCCATGTCGCGGCGCAGGCCGCGGCGCGCTGCACACCGGAGTCCGTGGAGACGCTCTTCTCCCTCATCGAGGCCATGGAGGCCACCGCCGACCCGACCAAGGCCTCCGAGCTCGACCACCGCTTCCACGCCGAGATCGCCCGGATCGGCGGCAACCCCACCCTGGCCTCCCTGCTGTCCGTCTTCCGCGCCCGCTCCCGCAAGTACCAGGTCTTCACCCTCCCCGAGGGCCCGGAGCTGCGCCGCAAGAGCGACGCCGACCACCGCAACCTGGCCACCGCCATCGCCGACCACGACCCCGTCGCCGCGGCCGGCGCCGCACAGGCCCACGTCGCACAGACGGAGCGGTGGCTGCGGGCCTTCATGCCTCCCGTCGAGGAAGTGTGATTCAGCCCTTTCTGGAGCGGGAGCGGGGGTGAGGGTGCGGGTGCGGGATGTGGTGCGGTTCGTGGAGGTACCAGTAGCGGCCGATGAGCGCGCCGCCGAAGACGACGAAGCCGACACCGACGAGCCAGGACGTAACGATCAGGACGGTGCCGACCGAACCGTACGAGTCCGCGTTGCTCACGATCAGCGGGGAGAAGACCAGGGAGGAGAACAGACGCAGGCCGCCCAGGCCCACCATCGTGGCAATGGCGCCCGGCAGGAGAGCGCGCCAGGGGATCCGGCCGCCCAGCAGGAAGCGCTGCCCCCACCAGAAGAAGAGCACGCCGAGCAGCGTGCTCAGCGCGATCCGCGCCCATGACCGCAGGGTTCCCGGTCCCAGGGCGGCCCCGCTCTGCGCTTCGGCGAAGAGGTAGGCCGTCAGCACGACCAGCCACACCACGCGTCGCCATACGGTGTGCCAGCGCCCGGCCGCCAGGTCCCACACCTTTTCGTAGCCGGTCTGGACACTGCCCGCGAACGGCACGCCGAAGAGCGCGAGCAGCACCACGCTCAGGACGCTGATCGTGCTGAGGACCTTGCGGGGTGCGGCGAAGAGGTCCTGCACGGCGTCGGCGGAGCGCCCGGAGAGCCCCATGCCGTCCACGACCCACAGGGCGAAGCCTCGTTCCTGGATCGGGGCCGCCGCGACGACGATCAGCAGCGGGGCGATCGTCACCAGTCCGAGGGCCGCGAAGCCCATGGCCCGGTGCATCAGCTCCACTTCCCTGGCGCGCCGCCATACGCGCGTACCTCTGGCGTGGAAGAAGCGGCCCACTTCCCTCGACCGATGAGTGCGGGTGCGGCTCCGCGAGTCATTCCCCTTCGTGTCGGGCTGGTCGTGGGCCGGGGAACCCGGAGACTCAGGCGCCCCGGAGGAGTCCCGGGGGCCCGGTGAGCCGGATGACTGAGACGGGTCACCGAGGGAGCCGCGACAAGCCTGCTGGAGTGGCGACACGACCGCGTGGCGCATGCGTGGTCACCTCGTCCTGTTCCCGTGCACCGGCGTTCTCGTCCCGCACCGGGCGGGCTCGTACATCGCGAGCGGCTGCTTCCAGCGTGCTCCGTCGGCTCCGGATGCGCGACCCACTGACTAATCTCAGACTCACAGCCGCTTTCCTCGCATCGGACGACGAAGGGAGAGGGCGGTGAGTGAGCAGTTCTGCACCGCTGACGTCGCGGCGAGGGAGCGGCACGATTACTGGCAGCACATGCACCGTGAACGACTGGTTCCGGGCTCGCTGGTCCATGAACCACCTCGGGGCGGTCACGGCCGGAGACCGCGACGAGACCCGCCGCACCGTCGAGGGCCTCCGCGGCCTGCTGTCACTTCTCCGCAACACGGAACCTGAGCGCAAGGCGGAGTTGTACCGCCAACTCGGACTACGCCTGACCTACGACCATGAAACACACATGGTGCTGGCCGAAACACAGCCAGCACCATTCGTGTGTGTAAAGGAAGTGTCCGAGGGGGGACTTGAACCCCCACGCCCGATAAAGGGCACTAGCACCTCAAGCTAGCGCGTCTGCCATTCCGCCACCCGGACTAGGTGTCTGCCGCCTTGACGGGGGTGTTCCCCGCGGCGACACGGACAACAATACCAAGGTTTGGCAGTGCCCTTCACCTGCATATCCGCGGTGTGAGACCCGGCCGGAGGGCGGGCGCGTGCCCCTGCCGGGCCTCTCACCATGAGTGATCGGTCGGTTACGGCATGAGCTGGTACTCGGGGAAGTTCCCGGGCAGCCGCTCCCCCGCCTGCCCCTGCGTCACCGCCCGCACCAGCAGCTCGCCGCCGACGAACGCGCCCCGCCAGGACGCGCCGAAGCCGCCGAAGAGCTCGTCACGGTCGCCGCGGGAGCGAGGTTTGCCGTGGCCGACCTTGAAGGCGCGGATCTGGGGGGCGAGCCGGTCGAAGGTCGTCCGGTCGTCCGTGGACAGCGTGGCCACCAGCGCGCCGTTCGAGGCGTTCATCGCGGCCAGGAGCTCCGCCTCCGTGTCGACCAGGACGATGGTGTCGACCGGGCCGAACGGTTCCGCGTGGTGCAGCGGGGAGGACGGGGGCGGGTTGAGGAGCGTGACCGGGTGGACGTACGCGGACGTGTCCTGGCCGGGCAGGAAGCGGGCGTCGGACAGCTTGCCTCGGTGCAGGGGTACGGCGCCGCGGTCGGTGGCCTCGGCGACCTGGTCCTGGAGTTCCTTGGCCTTCGCCGCGTTGATCAGCGGCCCGAAGTCCAGCTGCGGGTACGGGTCGTCCCGCTGCTCGACCGCGAGCGGGTGGCCGATGCGCAGCGTACGGACCGCCGGGAGGTACGCCGCCAGGAACTCGTCGAACAGCTCGCGCTGGACGACGAAGCGCGGGTACGCCGTGCAGCGCTGCTTGCCGTAGTCGAAGAGCTTGGGGACGACGGACGTGAGCGCGTCCCAGTCCGTGTAGTTCCAGATGCCCCAGGTGTTGAGTCCTTCCTGTTCGAGTATGTGTCGCTTGCCGAGGTCGGCGACGGCGGTGGCCACCGCGGCGCCGGTGTCGCGGCCGCCGACGAAGGAGACGCAGCCGACCTCGGGCGCCCGCACCAGCGCCTCGGACAGCTCGCCTCCGCTGCCGCTGACGAGGGTGACGGGGATCCCTTCGCGGGCGGCCAGCGCACAGGCCAGGGTCAGACAGGCGACACCGCCGTCGGTCGGGGTCTTGGCGATGACCGCGTTGCCTGCCAGTGCCTGTACCAGTACTGCGTGAACGAGCACGCTCATCGGGTAGTTCCAGCTCGCGATGTTGGACACCGGGCCGTCCAGCGGGGCGCGGCCCTCGACCATCGGCTCGATGCCGTCGACGTACCAGCGCACGCCGTCGATCGCCCGGTCGACGTCCGCCTGCGCGAGCCGCCAGGGCTTGCCGATCTCCCAGACGAGCAGAAGCGCGAGCAGTTCGCGGTGGGCGGTGAGGGCGTCGAGGGTGGCGGCGACGCGGGCGCGACGCTCGTCCAGGGGAATGTGGCGCCAGGCGCGGTGCTGGTCGAGTGAGGCGCGTACGGCCTGGTGGGCGGTGGTGCGATCCAGACGTGGCGGGCCGGCGATCGGGCTGCCGTCGACGGGGCTGGTGGCGGGCAGGGCCCGACCGTCCGCCTGCCAGGAGGAGTTCCAGAGGTTGAGGACGCGGTCGTCCCGGAAGGCCTCGGGGGCGACGCTCAGGCAGCGCTGCCAGGCGTCGGTCCAGGAGGTGCCTGATTTGAGGGTGAGGGTGGTTGCCATGGGTTGCTCCGCTCTCGGTGCACAGTCGGGGGCGGTAGGTGAATGGCTACGGGGACGCTTGCGAGGCGCGAAAACTCCTGAAAGTCACCCGATGTCAACTATGAGTGACGTCACCTCGGCTCCCCCAGTACGGCGAGTACCTGTTGCGCCGTCTCGGTCGGCGTGCTTCCCACCCCGACGCCCGCCGCCTCCAGTGCCTCCCTCTTCGCCGCCGCCGTACCCGACGATCCGGACACGATCGCGCCGGCGTGGCCCATGGTCTTGCCCTCGGGTGCCGTGAAGCCGGCGATGTAGCCGACGACCGGCTTGGTGACGTGCTCGCGGATGTACGCGGCCGCGCGTTCCTCCGCGTCGCCGCCGATCTCCCCGATGAGGACGATCACTTCGGTGTCGGGGTCGTCCTCGAAGGCGGCGAGGCAGTCGATGTGGGTCGTCCCGATCACCGGGTCGCCGCCGATGCCCACGCAGGTCGAGAAGCCGATGTCGCGGAGTTCGTACATGAGTTGGTAGGTGAGCGTGCCGGATTTGGAGACCAGGCCGATGCGGCCCGGTTTGGTGATGTCGGCCGGGATGATGCCCGCGTTGGACTGGCCGGGCGTGATCAGGCCGGGGCAGTTGGGCCCGACGATGCGCGTGCCGCGTGCCTTCGCGTACGCGGTGAAGGCGACGGAGTCGTGGACGGGGATGCCCTCGGTGATGACGACCGCGAGGCCGATCACGGCGTCGGCGGCCTCGATGACGGCCGCCTTGGCGAACGCGGGCGGCACGAAGACGACGGTGACGTCGGCGCCGGTCGCGTCCATGCCCTCGCGCACCGAGCCGAAGACGGGGACGGCCCGGTCGTCGAAGTCGACGGTGCGGCCCGCCTTGCGCGGGTTGACGCCGCCGACGACATCGGTGCCGGCCGCGAGCATGCGCCGGGTGTGCTTCATGCCCTCGGCGCCCGTCATGCCCTGGACGAGGACCTTGCTCTCCTTGGTGAGGTAGATCGCCATGTTCCGTCTCCTCAGGCTGCGTGGGCGAGTTCGGCGGCCTTGGCCGCGGCGCCGTCCATGGTGGTGACCTGCTGGACCAGGGGGTGCGCGCGCTCGTCGAGGATCGCGCGCCCGCGTACGGCGTTGTTGCCGTCGAGCCGGACGACCAGCGGCTTGGTCAACTGCACGGTGTCCAGGGCCTGCACGATGCCGTCGGCCACCGCGTCGCAGGCGGTGATCCCGCCGAAGACGTTGACGAAGACCGATTTCACGGCCGGGTCGGAGAGGATCACGGACAGCCCGTCGGCCATGATCTGGGCGGATGCTCCGCCGCCGATGTCGAGGAAGTTGGCGGGGCGGGCGCCGCAGCCGGCGACCACGTCGAGCGTCGACATGACCAGGCCCGCGCCGTTGCCGATGATGCCGACCTCGCCGTCCAGCTTGACGTAGTTGAGGCCCTTGGCGGCGGCCGCGGCCTCCAGGGGATCGTCGTGCGCGGCGTGCTGGTCGCCCCAACGTGCCTGCCGGAAGCGGGCGTTGTCGTCGAGGGTGACCTTGCCGTCGAGCGCCAGGATCTGGCCCTGTTCGGTGCGCACGAGGGGGTTGACCTCGACGAGGACCGCGTCCTCCCGGACCAGCACCTGCCACAGCCGTACGAGAACGTCGACGGTCTGCGGCGGCAGTCCCGCCGCCTCGGCGATCTGCGCGGCCTTCGCCGAGGTGACGCCCTCGGCCGGGTCGACGGGGACACGCGCCACGGCCTCGGGCCGGGTGGCGGCGACCTCCTCGATCTCCATGCCGCCCTCGGCGGAAGCGATCGCGAGGAAGCGACCCGCCGCGCGATCGAGGACGTAGGAGACGTAGAACTCGGTCTCGATGTCCACAGGTTGGGTCAGCATCACCGTGCCGACCGTGTGGCCCTTGATGTCCATGCCGAGGATCTGACGTGCAGTGATCTCTGCGGCGGCCGGGTCCGCGGCGAGCTTGACGCCTCCGGCCTTGCCACGCCCGCCCGTCTTCACCTGCGCCTTGACGACAACCCGGCCGCCGAGCCTGCGGGCGATCTCGCGCGCCTCCTTGGACGAGGCGGTGACCTCGGCCCGGGGCACCACGATGCCGTGTTCCTCGAAGAGTTCCCTTGCCTGGTGCTCGTACAGGTCCATTCCGGCTCCTGACTCAAAAGTGCCGCACGCCCCCTGGACACCACCCATCGGATGCGGGATAACAAGCTTCATACAGTATTCGTCGACTGTATGCAATGTACGACGAGAGCGCTCCAACCCCCTATGAAGGGACAGGACTTCGCCATGCCCGACGACACTCAGGACGTGATCTCCGGCGGTCACCTCGTCGCCAAAGCCCTGAAAGCCGAGGGGGTCGACCGCATCTACACCTTGTGCGGCGGCCACATCATCGACATCTACGACGGCTGCGTCGACGAGGGCATCGAGGTCGTCGACGTCCGTCACGAGCAGGTCGCCGCCCACGCCGCCGACGGCTACGCACGCATCACCGGCAAGCCCGGCTGCGCGGTGGTCACCGCCGGTCCCGGAACGACCGACGCCGTGACCGGTGTCGCCAACGCCTTCCGCGCGGAGTCCCCAATGCTGCTGATCGGCGGCCAGGGGGCCCTCACCCAGCACAAGATGGGGTCCCTCCAGGACCTCCCGCACGTCGACATGATGACGCCGATCACCAAGTTCGCGGCGGCCGTGCCGGACACGGCGCGGGCGGCGGACATGGTCTCCATGGCGTTCCGCGAGTGCTACCACGGCGCGCCCGGGCCCTCCTTCCTGGAGATCCCGCGCGACGTGCTCGACGCCAAGGTGCCGGTGGAGAAAGCGCGTGTGCCGAAGGCCGGTGCCTATCGAGCCTCGACACGCTCGGCCGGCGACCCCGAGGCGATCGAGAAGCTCGCCGACCTGCTCGTGCACGCCGAGAAGCCGGCCATCCTGCTCGGCAGCCAGGTGTGGACGACCCGCGGCACCGAAGCGGCCATCGAGCTGGTCCGCACGCTGAACATCCCGGCGTACATGAACGGCGCCGGCCGCGGCACCCTGCCGCCCGGCGACCCGCACCACTTCCAGCTCTCCCGCCGGTACGCCTTCTCCGGCGCCGACGTCATCGTCATCGTCGGCACGCCCTTCGACTTCCGCATGGGCTACGGCAAGCGGCTGTCACCGGACGCGACCGTCGTGCAGATCGACCTCGACTACCGGACCGTCGGCAAGAACCGCGACATCGACCTCGGGATCGTCGGCGACGCCGGGCTGGTCCTGAAGTCGGTGACCGAGGCGGCCTCCGGACGCGTCAACGGGGGCGCGTCGAAGCGCAAGGAGTGGCTCGACGAGCTGCGCGCCGCCGAGCAGACGGCCCTCGAGAAGCGGCTGCCGAACCTCAAGTCGGACGCCTCGCCGATCCACCCGTACCGGCTGGTCAGCGAGATCAACGACTTCCTCACCGAGGACTCGATCTACATCGGCGACGGCGGCGACATCGTCACCTTCTCCGGACAGGTCGTGCAGCCCAAGTCACCCGGGCACTGGATGGACCCGGGCCCGCTGGGCACGCTCGGCGTCGGCGTCCCCTTCGTGCTCGCCGCCAAACAGGCGCGGCCCGACAAGGAAGTGGTGGCCCTCTTCGGTGACGGCGCCTTCTCCCTCACCGGCTGGGACTTCGAGACCCTCGTCCGCTACGACCTCCCGTTCGTCGGCATCGTCGGCAACAACTCCTCCATGAACCAGATCCGCTACGGCCAGGCCCAGAAGTACGGCCTGGAGCGCGAGCGGGTCGGCAACACCCTCGGCGACGTCCACTACGACAAGTTCGCGCAGATGCTGGGCGGTTACGGCGAGGAGGTCCGCGACCCCGCCGACATCGGCCCCGCACTCCGGCGCGCCCGTGAGTCGGGCAAGCCGTCGCTGATCAACGTCTGGGTCGACCCGGACGCGTACGCCCCCGGAACCATGAACCAGACGATGTACAAGTGAGGTGACCTCGGCATGACCAAGGCTCTCGAAGGCATCCGCGTCCTCGACATGACGCACGTCCAGTCCGGGCCCTCCGCCACCCAGCTGCTCGCCTGGCTCGGTGCGGACGTGGTCAAACTGGAGGCGCCGACCGGTGACATCACGCGCAAGCAGCTGCGCGACCTCCCGGACGTCGACTCCCTCTACTTCACGATGCTCAACTGCAACAAACGGAGCATCACCCTCAACACCAAGACCGAACGCGGCAAGGAGATCCTCACCGAGCTGATCCGGCGCTCGGACGTCATGGTCGAGAACTTCGGGCCAGGCGCGGTCGACCGTATGGGCTTCACCTGGGACCGCATCCAGGAGATCAATCCGCGGATCGTCTATGCCTCCATCAAGGGGTTCGGGGACGGGCCGTACACCAACTTCAAGGCCTACGAGGTCGTCGCGCAGGCCATGGGCGGGTCGATGTCGACCACGGGTTTCGAGGACGGGCCGCCGCTGGCGACGGGGGCCCAGATCGGTGACTCGGGAACGGGCGTGCACGCCGTGGCGGGGATTCTCGCGGCGCTTTTCCAGCGGGAGAACACCGGGCGCGGTCAGCGGGTCAACGTGGCCATGCAGCACGCTGTACTCAATCTGTGCCGGGTGAAGCTGAGGGATCAGCAACGCCTGGCACAAGGGCCCCTCGCTGAATATCCCAACGACGACTTCGGCGACGAGGTTCCCAGGTCCGGAAACGCGTCCGGCGGCGGTCAGCCCGGCTGGGCCGTCAAGTGCGCGCCGGGCGGCCCGAACGACTACGTGTACGTGATCGTGCAGCCCGTCGGATGGAAGCCGATCACCGAGCTCATCGGCCGGCCCGAACTGGCCGACGACCCCGAGTGGTCGAGCCCCGAGGCCCGGCTGCCCAAGCTCAACAAGATGTTCCAGCTGATCGAGGAGTGGTCCTCGACGCTTCCCAAGTGGGAGGTGCTGGAGAAGCTCAACGCGCACAACATCCCGTGCGGGCCGATCCTGTCCACCAGGGAGATCATCGAGGACCGGTCGCTGGTCGCCAACGAGATGGTCGTGACGGTGCCGCACCCCGAGCGGGGCGAGTTCGTCACCGTCGGCAGCCCGCTCAAGCTCTCCGACTCGCCCGTCGAGGTGAGCAGTTCACCGCTGCTCGGCGAGCACAACGAACAGGTCTACATCGGCGAGCTCGGCCTCGGCGACGAGGAACTGCGCCTGCTCAAGTCGAACGGAGTGATCTGACGTGATGGCCGAAGACCGCCTCCTGAGGGTGCGCACGCTCCTCGACGCCGTGCGGGCCGAGGGACGCACCGCGCTGACCGCACCCGAGGGCAAGGTGATCGCCGACGCGTACGGGATCGCCGTACCCGGCGAGGAGTTGGCGACGGACGTCGAGGAGGCGGTGTCGTACGCGGCACGCTTCGGCGGCCCCGTCGTGATGAAGATCGTCTCCCCGGACATCCTGCACAAGACCGACGCCGGCGGTGTGATCGTCGGCGTCGAGGGCGCCGGCGACGTACGGGCCGCCTTCCACAAGATCATCGAGAACGCCCGCGCCTACGACGCCGATGCGCGCATCGAGGGCGTACAGGTCCAGGAACTCCTCCCCCAGGGTCAGGAGGTCATCGTCGGCGCGGTGACCGACCCGACCTTCGGGAAGGTGGTCGCCTTCGGGCTCGGCGGCGTTCTCGTCGAGGTCCTCAAGGACGTCACCTTCCGCCTCGCGCCCGTCGACGCGGACGAGGCGCTGTCCATGCTGGACTCGATCCGCGCGGCCGAGATCCTGCACGGTGTGCGCGGGGCGCCGGCCGTGGACCGGTGGGCGATCGCCGAGCAGATCCGCCGGGTGTCCCAACTGGTCGCCGACTTCCCGGAGATCGCCGAGGTGGACCTCAACCCGGTGATCGCCACCCCCGAGGGCGCGGTCGCGGCGGACATCCGGGTCATCCTCGCCGAGTCGCAGCCGGCGCCCCGGCGGACGTACACGCGCGACGAGATCCTCACCTCCATGCGCCGCCTGATGCAGCCCTCCTCGGTCGCCGTGATCGGCGCCTCCAACGAGCAGGGCAAGATCGGCAACTCGGTGATGCGCAACCTCATCGACGGCGGCTTCTCCGGAGAGATCCATCCGGTGAATCCCAAGGCCGATGACATTCTGGGCCGCAAGGCGTACAAGAGTGTCACGGACGTTCCCGGTGAGGTGGATGTGGCGGTCTTCGCGATTCCCGCCAAGTTCGTGGCCTCGGCGCTGGAGGAGGTGGGACGCAAGAAGATCCCCAACGCCGTCCTCATTCCCTCCGGGTTCGCGGAGACCGGCGAGCACGCACTCCAGGCCGAGATCGTGGCGATCGCCGAACGGCACGGCGTCCGGCTGCTCGGGCCGAACATCTACGGCTACTACTCGACCTGGCAGGACCTGTGCGCCACGTTCTGCACGCCGTACGACGTCAAGGGCGGGGTGGCGCTGACCTCGCAGTCCGGCGGCATCGGGATGGCCATCCTGGGGTTCGCACGCACCACCAAGACGGGTGTGTCGGCGATCGTCGGCCTCGGCAACAAGTCGGACCTGGACGAGGACGACCTGCTGACGTGGTTCGGCGAGGACCCGCACACCGAGTGCATCGCGATGCACCTGGAGGACCTCAAGGACGGACGCGCCTTCGTGCGGGCCGCGCGGGCGACCGTACCGAAGAAGCCGGTCGTGGTCCTCAAGGCGGGGCGTACGGCGGCCGGTGCGAAGGCGGCCGGTTCGCACACCGGGGCGCTCGCGGGCGACGACGCCGTGTACGACGACATCCTCAAGCAGGCCGGTGTCATCCGGGCGCCCGGGCTGAACGAAATGCTGGAGTACGCGCGCGGGTTGCCGGTGCTTCCGGCTCCCCAGGGGGACAACATCGTGATCATCACCGGGGCCGGCGGCAGCGGTGTGCTGCTGTCGGACGCGGTGACCGACAACGGGCTGTCCCTGATGGAGATCCCGCCGGACCTGGACGAGGCCTTCCGGAAATTCATCCCGCCCTTCGGGGCCGCGGGCAACCCGGTGGACATCACGGGGGGCGAGCCGCCGTCGACGTACGAGGCGACGATCCGGCTCGGGCTGGAGGATCCGCGCATCCACGCGCTGGTCCTGGGCTACTGGCACACGATCGTCACTCCCCCGATGGTCTTCGCGGAGCTCACCGCGCGCGTGGTGGCCGACTTCCGGGAGCGCGGCATTCACAAGCCCGTCGTCGCGTCGCTCGCGGGTGACGTCGAGGTCGAGGAGGCCTGCCAGTACCTGTACGAGCGGGGGGTCGTGGCGTACCCGTACACGACCGAGAAGCCCGTGGCCGTGCTCGGCGCCAAGTACCGGTGGGCGCGGGCGGCCGGCCTGTTGGGGGGCGGTTCATGAGGTGAGGGAGCAGGGGCCGGCCGACGGTGCGCGTCGGCCGGCCCCGGGACCCGCGCGCGCACGAAAGGCATTGGACAGGGGGCGCTGGCCAGAACTTTCGAACGCTAGGGGTGCAATCAACTGTGACTACCACCGACGTTTCACGGGTCACCGCCTATCGGGAGGTGACCGACAAGAACGGACGCGTCTACCGCATCGGCGAGTCCGACATCGACATCATGGGTCGCAAGCGCAAGTGGATGGTGATCCTGCCCTGGATCGGCATGATGGGCATCTCCTCCGCCGAGTACGCGTTCGCGTCCGCCGAGGACACCCTGCACGAGGCGCACGCATGGTCCAGCACCAGCATCTATTGGATGCTGACCGTCTGGGTCTTCTTCCAGGCCGCAGTCGCCTTCCCGGCGGGAAAGCTCCGTGAGTCCGGAAAGCTGCCTGCTCGCTGGGCGATGGTGCTCGGCGCCGCCGGTACCTTCATCGGCTACCTGTCGCTGGCCTTCGCACCGCACGTCATGCTGGCCGTCATCGGCTTCGGCGTGTTCAGCGGTATGGGCGCGGGCATGGTGTACGCGACCTGCGTCAACATGGTCGGCAAGTGGTATCCGGAGCGCAAGGGTGGCAAGACCGGATTCGTGAACGGCGGGTTCGCCTACGGTTCGGTGCCGTTCGTCTTCCTCTTCCACGGCTACATGGACGTGACCAACTACCAGTGGGTGCTGGTCACGGCGGGGCTCTTCCTCGCTGGAGCCGTGGCGTACGCCGGCTTCTTCTTCAAGGACCCGCCGAAGAACTGGTGGCCGGCGGCTATCGACCCGCTCAACCCGCCGAAGGACCCGCGTGCGGCCCGCTCGCTGCAGAAGAACCCGCCGGCGGTCGAGCAGATGTCGCCCAAGGAGGCATGGAAGACCGGCCGTGTCGCGGTGATGTGGGTCTGTCTCGCCTTCACCTCGGGCGTCAACATCTTCGGTATCTCGTTCCAGGTCGACATCGGCGAGTCCGCCGGCTTCGCGGCAGGGATCGTGGCGACGGCCATGTCCTTGAAGGCCATCGTCAACGGCACCGGCCGCGGAGTCATCGGCTGGCTCTCCGACCGGTACGGACGTAAGGAATGCCTGCTCTTCGTCTGTATCGTCCTGGGGGCCTCGCAGTTCGGCATCATCTGGTCGGCCGACATGAAGAACCTGCCGCTGTTCCTGATCTTCTCCGCGATCTCCGGCTTCGGTGGCGGCGCGATCTTCCCGATGTTCGCGGCGATGACTGCCGACTACTTCGGTGAGAACAACAACGCCTCCAACTACGGAATGGTTTACAGCTCCAAGCTCGTCTCCGGCCTGGGCGCCGGAATGGGCTCCGTCGCAGTGACGGCCTGGGGGCTCAATGGCGCCTTCACGCTGGCCGGCGCCCTTTCCTTCGCAGCGTTCTTCATTGCCCTGTTCCTCAAGGCGCCCGGACGCGACTACAGGGGGCGTCTCATCACCAAGCCCAACCCGCACCCGCTCGGCGAGGAGATGGCGTGACATGACGGTTGACCCCGTCGCATCGAACAACCCCGCACAACCCGGCGCCGCGAACCGTCCCTACCGTGAAGTGACCGACGCCCACGGCCGCGTCTACCGTGTCGGCGAGACCGACCGGGACATCCTGGGTCACTCCCGCAAGCTCATGGTGTATCTGCCGTGGATCGCCATGATGGCCATCAGCGTCTTCGAGTACGCGTACGGCTCGGCGGAGGACACCCTGTCCCACGCCCACGGCTGGACGCAGAGCAACACCTTCTGGATCCTCAGCGTGTGGGTCTTCTTCCAGGCCGGCATCGCCTTCCCGGCGGGCTGGCTGCGGGAGAAGGGCATCCTCACGGCCCGCAGGGCGATGTACATCGGCTCCTTCATGTGCCTCGCCGGTTTCCTCGCCCTGTCCCATCTGGGCAACGTCTGGCTCGCGATTCTCGGCTTCGGTGTCGTCGGCGGAGTCGGCGCCGGACTGGTCTACGCGACCTGCATCAACATGGTCGGCAAGTGGTTCCCCGAGCGACGGGGCGCAAGGACCGGCTTCGTCAACGGCGGGTTCGCGTACGGGTCGCTGCCGTTCATCTTCATCTTCAACTACGGCTTCGACACGGCGAACTACCACCGGGTGCTCGACCTCATCGGCTGCTACATCGTGGTCGTGGTGTTCGGGTGCGCGTTCTTCTTCAAGGACCCGCCGAAGAACTGGTGGCCCGCGGACGTGGACCCGCTGACGTTCTCCGGCGACCGGAGGAACGCCGCCGGGCTCGCCAAGAACCCTCCCGCGGTGAAGCAGTACACACCGAAGGAGGCGATCAGGACGGGGATGCTGCCCCTGATGTGGATCTCCGTCGTGATGACCGCGGGCGTGTCGATCTTCGGTATCTCGTTCCAGGTCGACTTCGCCAAGGAGGTCGGCTTCGGGCCGCTGGTCGCCGCGTCCTCGATGGGGGTCATGGCGGTCATCAACGGCATCGGACGCGGCGTGGTGGGCTGGCTGTCCGACAGATGGGGCCGCAAGTCCACCCTGGTGTTCGTCATCGTCGTCCTGGGCCTCGCCCAGTTCGGCGTGATCTGGGCCGGTGACGTGCGGAGCGAGGCGCTGTTCCTGTTCTTCGCCTTCCTCTCCGGCTTCGGCGGCGGCGCCTTCTACCCGCTGTTCGCGGCGCTCACCCCGGACTACTTCGGGGAGAACTACAACGCCACCAACTACGGCCTGGTGTACAGCGGCAAGCTGGTCAGCGGTCTGTTCGGCGGCGGCCTGGGCTCCATGGTGGTGGCGGCCTGGGGATACAACGGCGCGTACGCCCTCGCCGGCGGCGTGTCGATGGTGGCGGCGGCGCTTGCGCTGCTGCTGCGGCAGCCGGGAAGGGACAGCCCGGCTGCGACCGCGCACTGAAGACGGCGCGCGGACGAGGAGGCCCCTCCCCCGGACCTCGGGAGGGGCCTCCTCGTGTGTGAGTGTGCCGTTCAGCACTTCTCACGCAGTGAGTGCAGGTGCGCACTGGACCGGCGGGCGAACGTGAAGGACTCGGTCGGGTTGTCGTGTTCTGCCTGCCAGTGGTGGGCCAGCCGGTGGCCGCGCAGACGGGTCACGGCGGAGATGAACCGCTGGTAGTCGATGTCGCCGTCACCGACGTCGGTCATGCGGTAGCCGTACGTGTTCGACGGGTCGCTCTCGCCGTCCTTCACATGGAACAGCGGGTAGCGGTCCGGCTGCTTGAGTACGTAGTCGAGGGGCTCGAAGGGAGCGGGCGTGCCGTCGACCCGCTTGGAGAAACGGAACTGGCCCGAGTACGCCCAGAAGATGTCCATCTCCAGGTACACGAGTTTCGGGTCGGTCTCGGCGAGCAGCACGTCGTAGAGGCGGACGTTCGGCTTGTCGGTGGCGAAGGAGAACTCCTCGGAGTGGTTGTGCTGGTAGAACTTCATGCCGCGCGCCCTCGCCGCCGCGCCGTAGGTGTTGAACTCCTCGGCGGCGCGCTTCCACGCATCGACGGTCGAGCCGTAGCGGAACGGGTTCGACGCGGTGCCGATGTGCTTGAGGCCGAGGGCCTGGGCGTCGTCGAGGACCTTGGTGAGGTTCTGCGCGAAGGTGTAGGCGTTGGGGTCGCTGGAGTAGTAGCCGACGTGGCTGCCGATCGGGTTCAGGCCGTGGTTCCTCGCCAGCCGCTTGAGCTGGGCGAGCGTGATCGGGCCCGCCGAACCCTGGGTGTATCCGGCGAACTCGACCTCGTCGTAGCCGTACTTCTCCAGTTCGGCGAAGACGGCGGCGAAACCGAGGGTGGAGACCTTGTCGCGGAGGCTGTAGAGCTGGATGCCCAGGCGGCCGGGGGGCAGGACGGGACGGCCGCGGCGCTGGGCGTCGGCCGTCCCGTCGGTCGCGGCGACGGCGGGGGTGGAGGCGGCGCCGAGCAGGGCGGCGGCGGTGGCACCGGCGGCCACGCCGAGCATGCCTCGTCTGCTCAGGCGGTGGGCCAGTTCGGGGTCGTGCGCCTTGCTGGATCTGGCGGTGCGAGGTGTGCGGCTCATCTGGAACTCCTCGTGGTGGGAGGGCGTTGTCAGTGGTGAGTGCTTCACTTGTGACCAGTCGGACCTGATGGGTTCACCCGTCAGCTGAGACCGGCTAGTTGGAGCAGCAGTGACTTCACATCGGTGGCCGCGACGCGGTCGCCGACAGCGCGGGGGGTGGAGCAGATGAAGAGCGGACCGTCGTCGTCGCTCGCCGGGATGCGGCCGTGGCTGCCGCGAATAGGTGAGGGATCCAGGGGCACGACCGCCATGCGGTAGCGCATGCCGAGCTTCTTGCGGGCCAGGGCGGTGGCCGCCTTGACCTTCACATAGGGGTCGAGCGGGTCCATGAAGAGCTCGACCGGGTCGTAGCCGGGTTTGCGGTGGATCTCGACCAGCTGCGCGAAGTCGGGCGCGCGGTCGTCGTCGAGCCAGTAGTAGTACGTGAACCAGGCATCCGGCTCCGCCACGGCGACGAGCTCGCCGGAGCGCGGATGGTCGAGATGGTGGGCCTTCTTGCCCTCGTCGTCGAGGAGTTGCTCGATGCCGGGCAGATCGTGCAGCGCCTGCCGGACGGCCTCCAGGTCTTCGGGTCGGCGTACGTAGACATGGGCGATCTGGTGGTCCGCGACCGCGAAGGCCCGTGAGGCCATGGGGTCGAGGTACTCCATGCCGTCCTGCGTGTGGACTTCGAGCAGGCCGGCGCGGCGCAGTGCGCGGTTGATGTCGACCGGGCGGCTCACGCGGGTGATGCCGTACTCGGACAGGGCGACGACGGTACGGCCTTCGGCGCGGGCGTCGGCCAGGAGCGGGGCCAGGGCCGCGTCCAGGTCGCCGGCCGCCTTGAGGGAGCGTGGGTCGTCGGGGCCGAAGCGCTGCAGGTCGTAGTCGAGGTGAGGGAGGTAGCAGAGCGTCAGGTCGGGGTGCCTGGTGCGCATGATGTGGCGGGTCGCGTCGATGATCCAGCGGCTGGAGACCAGGTCCGCGCCGGGTCCCCAGAAGTGGAAGAGGGGGAAGGTGCCGAGTTTCTCGGTGAGTTCGTCGTGCAGGGCCGGGGGCCGGGTATAGCAGTCGGGTTCCTTGCGGCCGTCGGCGTAGTAGACCGGACGGGGGGTGACGGTGATGTCGGTGTCGGCGCCCATGGCGTACCACCAGCAGATATTGGCGACCGTGTAGCCGGGGTGCGCGCGGCGGGCGGCGTCCCAGAGTTTGTCCCCGGCAACCAGGCCGTTGTGCTGCCGCCACAGCAGGACGTCGCCGAGTTCGCGGAAGTACCAGCCGTTGCCGACGATGCCGTGCTCGGACGGGTGGGTGCCGGTGAGGAACGTGGACTGGGCGGCGCAGGTGACGGCCGGCAGGACGGTGCCGAGCGGTGCGCGGGAGCCGGACTGGGCGAGCGTCTTGAGGTGGGGCATGTGGTCCAGCAGGCGGGGGGTGAGACCGACGACGTCGAGGACGAGGAGAGGAGTGGGCCCTTCGGATCGGGTCATGGCAGTTCCTTCAGGCCGAGGTCCGTCAACAGATCGCGGGCGAGGGTGAGTTCGGCGGCGATGCCGTCGGCGAGCTGGGTCCGGCCGCGGGGCCGCAGCTCGGGCGGGAGGGCCTGCCAGGTGTATGTCTCGACCTCGAGGTGGCTGGTGAGCGGGTGCGGGCCGCCCACCAGGCGGGTCAGCACGGACTTGAGCACGGGGAGCGTGGAGGTGAGGGGCGCGGCGGGGGCCGCGTGCAGCGGGACGTGGAAGTGGGCGCGCCAGGGAGCGGCGTCGGGGAGGGAGTCGCCGTTGAGGGCTTCGCCGAGGTCGTCGGTGCCGCGCAGGCCGGCGGCGGTGGCCGTGCGGGTCTGGTGCAGGAAGCGGGGTTCGTCGAAGGCGGCGAGGGCCGTACGGACTTCGGGGAGATGGGGGTGTTCGGCGTGCAGGGCGGCGGAGAGCTGGGACTTGACGACGGGGACGCGGGCTTCCGTGAGCGCGTCCAGGGCGGTGTGCGGGTCTTCGAAGGAGGTGGCGAGGTGGCAGGTGTCGACGCAGATGCCGATGCGGTCGTGGGCGATCGCGGTCAGCGGGGCGAGGGCGTCGGCGGTGGTCTCGACGACGCAGCCGGGTTCCGGTTCCAGGCCGATGCGGATGGAGCGGCCGGTCAACTCGTGGAGGGCGTCGAGGCGTTCGGCGAGCGTGAGCAGGGCGGTGCGGGCTGTCGCGGTGCGCTCCTCGGTGGCGGCGGTGCGCCAGGCCAGGGGCAGGGTGGAGATGGTGCCCTCGGTGACGTCGTCGGGGAGCAGCGCGGCGAGGACGCGGGCCAGGGCAAAGGTGTGGTCGAGACGTTCCGGGTCGGCCCAGTCCGGCTTGTAGACGCGGTACTTGACCTCTTCGGCGCCGAATCCTTCATAGGGGAAGCCGTTGAGGGTGACGACTTCGAGGCCGCGGCGGTCGAGTTCGGTGCGCAGTCCGCGCAGGGCGGAGGGGTCGGTGACGAGAGCGTGAGCGGCGTCCTTGGCGAGCCAGAGGCCGATGCCGAGGCGGTCGCGGTGGAGGCGGCGGCGCACGGGTTCGCAGTGGTCGCGGAGTTGCGCGAGGACGCCGTCGAGGGTTTCGGCGGGGTGGACGTTGGTGCAGTAGGCGAGGTGGACGGTGGAGCCGTCGGGGTGGCGGAAGCGCATCGCTCACTCCCCGCCGCGCAGGATGGAGTTGCCCTCGTGGGTGGCGTCGGTGGCGGCGACGTCGAGGACGAGTCGTCCGCTGAGGCCGTAGAAGGCGACGGGGTTGCGCCACAGCACCCGGTCGACGTCGTCCTCCGTGAAGCCCTCGGCCAGCATCAGGTCGGCGACCTTGCGGGTCTTCAGGGGGTCGCTGCGGCCCCAGTCGGCGGCGGAGTTCACCAGCACCTGCTCGGGGCCGTACTGCTGGAGGATCGCCACCATCCGCTGCTCGTCCATCTTGGTCTCGGGATAGACGGAGAAGCCCAGCCAGCAGCCGCTGTCCTTGGCCTCCTTGACGGTGGTCTCGTTGAGGTGGTCGACCAGGACGCGCTCCGGGGGCAGCGCGGACTCCCGGACGACGTCGAGGGTGCGGCGCAGGCCGGCGAGCTTGTCGCGGTGGGGGGTGTGCACCAGCGCGGGCAGTTCGTGGTCGGCGGCGAGCTGGAGCTGGGCGGCGAGCGCGGTGTCCTCGGCGGGGGTCATGGAGTCGTAGCCGATCTCACCGACGGCCACGACCTGGTCCTTGACGAGATAGCGGGGCAGTTCGTCGAGGACGGGGAGGCAGCGCGGGTCGTTCGCCTCCTTGGGGTTGAGGGCGAGCGTGCAGTGGTGGGCGATGCCGTACTGGGCCGCGCGGAAGGGTTCCCAGCCGAGGAGGGAGTCGAAGTAGTCGAGGAAGGTGGCGGGAGAGGTGCGGGGCTGGCCGAGCCAGAAGGAGGGTTCGACGACGGCGCGGACGCCGGCCGCGTGCATGGCCTGGTAGTCGTCGGTGGTCCGTGACGTCATGTGGATGTGGGGGTCGAAGATGCGCATCAGGACTCCTTGCCGTGGGGGTCGGCAGCTGAGTGCCGTGGGGGTCCGGGCTCGGTCAGGGCCAGGACGCGGTGCAGGTCCTCCGGTACGGGACGGCCCGCGGCGCTGCGTTCGGCCGCGTAGTCGCCGAGCATGCGGGCGAGTTCGGCGTCGGCGTGGGCGCGGCGTTCCAGGTCGGCCACCTCGTCGATCGGCACGCCGGTGAACAGGCACTTCAGGACCGCGTGCCGCCAGTGGTGGGGGGTGAGGTGCCGGGCGGCGTACGGGCCGACGGCCGCGGCGAGGAGGCTGGTGTCGTTGGTGCGCAGGGCGTCCTCGACGAGCGGGAGGGCGGCCGGGCCCGGCACGAGGTGGGGCAGGGCGTGCAGGACGGCTCGGCGTTCGGCGGCGGTGCCCTGGGAGTAGACCCGGGTGAGGGCGTCGGTGTCGGCGTGGGCCGCGTGCAGGATCAGAACGCGGGCGGCGTCGGCGTGGTCGGCTCCGCAGCGGCGGCCGGCCTCGGCGAGGCGCAGCTCCCACACGGAGATGGGGCCGTGTGTGCCGGGATGGGCGGCGGCCTCGTCGAGAGCCTGGTCCAGCCAGGCCCGGGCGGCACCGGCGAGACGGGTCGTGAGGTGACGGTGCAGCTCGTCCAGCGGGGTCAGGGCGAGTGCGGTGCCGCCTGGAGTGCCGGCCGCTGGGGGCTCCGGCGCGGCGTGCGGTTGCGTCATGGGGTGCTCCCTTCAGGGGTGGCGGAGGGCTCGCCGTGGGGTGGTGCGACGGGCGGGGTGTGCTGGGCGGCGGCGTGCTGGAGGAAGGGAAGGGAGAGTTCGGCGTGGTGCGGGCCCGCGTGGGAGTGGCGGGGCAGTTCGACGACGGTCAGGCCCTGGTAGCCGGTGGCGGCGAGGGCGGCGAGTACCGGCGGGAAGTCGATGTCGCCGTCTCCGAAAGGGAGGTGTTCATGGATGCCGCGGCGCATGTCCTCGATCTGGACGTGCCGCAGCCAGGGGGCGGCGGCACGTACACAGTCGGCGGGCGGCAGGGGTTCCAGGCACTGGCAGTGGCCGATGTCCAGGGTCAGGCCCAGGTGCTCGGCGTCGCCGAAGGCCTCCCGGAGACGGTGGAAGTCGGCGAGGGTGGCGAGGAGGTGACCCGGTTCGGGTTCGACGGCGAGCGGGACGTCGTTGTCGGTGGCGGCATCCAGAACCGGTTCGAGCGACTCGGCCAGCCGCTTCCACGCCGTGTCCGTGTCCGTTCCGGCCGGGGTGATTCCGCTGAAACAGTGGACCGCGTGCGCGCCGAGGTCCGCGGCGACCCGGACGGCCCGGATCAGCAGGTCGACCCGGCGCGCCCGATCCGCCGGATCGGCGTCCAGCAGAGAAGGGCCGTGCTTGCGACGCGGGTCGAGCACATAGCGGGCACCGGTCTCCACGGTGACCTCCAGCCCGAGCGCGTCCAGCCGCTGCGCGACCCGGCGAGTGCGGGCGGCGAGGTCGGGCGCCATCGGGTCGAGATGCATGTGATCGAGGGTCAGCCCGACTCCGTCGTAGCCGAGGTCGGCGAGCAGGGCGAGGGCGTCGTCGAGACGGAGGTCGGCGAGTCCGTTGGTTCCGTAGCCGAAACGGAGGGGGTTGGGGTCAGGGTTCGGGGTGGTTGCTGGGGCGGCTTGTGCGAGGCGGGCGTCGGCGTTGGATACCGGGGTGCTCTGCTCGCGGCGTGCCTCACGGGCGCCGCGGGACGCGGCAGATGCCATGGCGGCTCGCGCCGGGTCGGGCTCGCCTCCGATGTGGGCCCGGTCGGATGCCGGAATGCTCTGCGGGAGCCGAACCCCTGGGCCGCGACGGGCCTGCGCGGATGCCGGGTCGGCTTGTGCGAGGACTGCCTTGTCGTCACCCCAGGTGGGGGCCGATGCGCGGGTGTGCTGGGGAAGGCGAGGTTCCGGGGTCATGTGATGGTCACCTTCCTTGCGAACCTGCGGGCGAGTGGGGCCAGGGCGGCGGTCAGCAGGGCGGTGACGGGGGCGCCGGAGCGGGCGGCGAGGGTGGCTTGGAGAGGGATCATCGCGCGGATGCCGCCGGCGACGGCGCGTTGGGTGAGCGGGGGTGACGGGTTGAGCGTGGCGTGGAAGTAGGGGCGGACCGCGGTTGCCGCGTAGGCCGTGGCAAGGGCTGTGGGAAGGGGGTTCGGGGTGGCCGGGGGCGGCAGGGCTTGGCTCGACCTGGCGGCGGGGTTCGTGGTGGCCGACAGACCGAGGACGGCTGCGGTCACTTGATCCGGGGGCCGCCGGAACGGGGTGCGGCTGGCGCTGGCTGGGGATTCCGTCGGCGGCTCCGCGGAGGCGTGCCTCGGGCTCGGGCGGGTCAGCAGCCGTGACAGCACCGCGGTTGTGGCCAGTGCCGCCAAGGGGGCCAAGGGTGAACCGCCCCGCGTCTCCTGGCGGGAGACGGTCGTGACCGCGAGGGTGTGTGCGCCGAGGACGGCGGCGGACGGGAGGGCGTCGCGGGTGCGGCCGGCGGTCGCCGCGGCGCCGAGGAGGACGTCCAGGCCGCGGGCCAGGGCCATGGTGGGCGGGCCTGCGGGGGTGTGCTTCGCGGCGAGGTCGTAGGCCCAGACGGTCGCCGCAAGAGGCACCGCGACCGCGAGGGCGGGGCGGCCGGCGCGGGCGGCCAGGGTGAGGCCCCCGGCGGTGAAGGCGCAGGCTGCCGTGAGGGCTGCGGTGGGGTGGATGCGGCCGGAGGGGAGGGGGCGGTGCGGGCGTTCCACGGCGTCCTCGTCCTTGTCCGCCCAGTCGTTGAGGGCCATGCCGGCCTCGTAGAGAAGGAGGGAGGAGCCGATGGCGAGCAGAGTGCGGCGGTTGGGGTGCACCCCGGTTGCGGCGGCGCCTGCCAGGGCATCGCCGGGCACCGTGAACAGGGCCGGGAGACGTAGGAGTTCGGCCCAGGCGCGGGCCCGGCTCGGGGCGGCAGTACGGGCGTGGACCTGACGCGGGGTCAGGTCGATTTCGGCACCAACCCGGCGCGCGGCCTCACCAGTACCGGTATCGCCCTGGCCCACGGTCTCGACACCACCGGCATCGACACCGCCCGGACCGTCCCCCCGGCCTGCTCGATCCCCCATCCCCCCGTCACCCACGACACGCAGCCAAGCCCTCGCGCCCTCACGGCCCCCACTCACCGCTCCTCCCCGGCCCCGGTCCCGGCCACCGAACCGTCCCTCGGCTCCCCCGCGGTCGCAGCCCTCGAGCCGTCCCCCAACTCCCCCGCCTTCAGCCGCACCCCGAACTCCCGCAGCACCGCGTACTGCTCCCCAAGGGCCGAAGGCCCCTCCCCCACCGGGTCCTTGAAGAAGAAGCCGAGTTCCGACAGTGGGCCGGACAGGCCTGTCTCGTGGGCGCGGGCGGCCAGCCGGGCGAGGTCCAGTACGAGGGGGGCCGCGAGGGACGAGTCGCAGCCCTGCCAGATGGTCTGGAGGACCATCCGCGTGCCGAGGAAGCCGTCGAAGGCGATGTGGTCCCAGGCGGTCTTCCAGTCGCCGAGGGCGGGGACGTCGTCGATGTGGACCTCGCCCTCGGGGACGGTGCCGAGGGTGTCCGCCAGCACGCGTTCCTTGCCGGCGTTCTTCGCCGCCGCGGCGCCGGGATCCGCGAGGGCGGCGCCGTCACCGCCGCCCAGCAGGTTCGTGCCGGACCAGGCCCGGACGGCGAGGGCGCGCTGCGCGAACATCGGGCCCAGCGCCGAACGCAGCAGCGTCTGGCCGGTCTTGCCGTCACGGCCCGCGTACGGCAGACCGCTCGCCTCGGCCAGGGCGGCGAGGGAGGGGTGGTGCAGGCCGGTCGACGGGGTGAAGTTGACGTACGGGCAGCCCGCGCGCAGGGCGGCCGCCGCGTACAGGGAACTCGGTGGCAGGGAGGCGCCGGTGGCCGGGGGTTCCGTGGAGGCGACGTTCACCACCACCGCGCGCTCCAGCCCACACCGTCGTACGAAATCCTGGATGTCCGCGGCGAAGGCGGCGATCAGGTCGTCCTCGTCCCGGGTGTCGCCGGGGGCCGGGCCGCCGGGCCTGACCTCCCGGTCCGCCGCGGTCAGTTCGGAGGCGATCGCCGCGGGGAGGCCGGGTGGGAGGACGCCGCCCGCCGCGAGGGCCTCGGCGCGTTTCGGCAGGGGGCAGTCGACCGTGTCGTGGCCGCCGAAGACGAGGGAGGACAGGGGTGGCAGACCGCAGTCCGTGAAGTCGGGGGTCTCGGTGACCATTCCGGTGGGCGGATGCAGGCCCGCCGTGACGGCGGCGCACCCCGCGACGACGGTCGTGGCCACGGAGCCGCGGGCTCCGATCAGCCATACCCCCACACGAGGCGGTCGAGGAAGTGACGCGGACATGGGCAGCCTCCTTGTCGTACGCGAACACCGGACGCCAACGAACACCGTGCGTGAACGCCGTGCGCAAGCACCGCGTGCGAGCGCCGTGCGCGAGCACCGTGCGCGAGCACCGTGCGCGAACACCATGCACAAGCCGTCGTCCGGGAACGCACAAGTGGGAGACGGCGAGCGGGAGTCCGGCGTCCCCCGCCCGCCGTCGTTCAGTTGCCCGGAGCGGCCGAGGTCTTCGACCCCTTCGCGGGCAGTTCCTTGATCCGGATGTCGCGGAAGGACACCTGGTCGTCGGCTCCGTGGTTCTGGATGCCGACATGTCCGTCGCGCAGGCTCCGGACCGGATCGCTGTTGGTGAAGTCGTTGATCCGGACGCCGTTGAGCCACACGCGGAGGCGCTCGCCCTCCACGCGGATCTCGTACGTGTTCCACTCCCCCGGCGGGTTCAGCGCGCGGTCGCGCTGGGCCAGGTCGGCGGACTGGAAGCCGTAGACGGACCCGGTCGTCTTCTCCGGTACGTCCGTGGCGTCGATCTGGATCTCATAGCCGTTGTTGACAGCCGACCACGGGTCGTCCGAGGGCGGAAATCCCACGAATACCCCAGAATTGTCGTCTCCGTCCACCTTCCAGTCGAGCTTCAGTGAGTACGCTCCGAGGCCCTTGGAGGCGTACCAGAGCATGCCGAGGCCGCCGGTCGTCGTGAGCGTGCCGTCGTCGTTCAGGTCGAACGAACCCGGGCCCGCCTGCTTCCAGTCGGCCAGTGAGGCGGACGTGCCGTCGAAGATCGGGCGATACCCGTTCTCCGGACGGCAGTCGGCCTGGGCGTCGCCGGCGGTCCAGCGCAGCCCACCCAACAGGTGCTGCCGGAAGGCGGGTTCGGCGAAGGACTCCTTGGTGTGGCCGCCGCCCGTGTAGAAGGAGCGGCCGCCCTGGTACTGCTGGCACCAGGCGATCGGGTGGTCGCCGTCCATCGTGCCGCCCGTGTACGAGGACTCGTCCAGCGAGGCCAGGACATGGGCCCGGTCCCGGGGATTGGAGCGGTAGTTGTACCACTCGTCCGTCCGGTCCCAGTTGGTGTTCAGACCCGCGGTCGCGGGGTGCGCGTGGTCCTCGACGTGCACCGTCGCGCGCTGGATCGCCGGGTGCGACTCGAAATACGCACCGGCGAGGCCGCCGTAGAACGCCCAGTCGTACTCGGTGTCGGCGGCGGCGTGGACGCCCATATAGCCGCCGCCCTGCCGGATGTAGCCCTCGAAGGCGCGCTGTTGCTTGCCGTTGAGGACGTCCCCGGTCGTCGAGAGGAAGACCACGGCGTCGTAGCGCCGCAGGTTTGACGCTGTGAAGGCGCCCGCGTCCTCGGTCGCGTCGACGGTGTAGTCGCTCGACGCGCCGAGTTCCTTGAGGGCTGCCACGCCCTCGGGGATGGAGTCATGGCGGAAGCCCGCGGTCTTGGAGAAGACCAGCACCCGCCCGGCGTCCGCGTCGGGGTCCGACGCGGCCGGCCCCGAGACGCAGCCGAGGACCAGTGCCGCGCCCACCACCGCGGTTGCCATTCGGCTGATTGATCGCATCACGTCTCCTCTCAGCCCGTGGTGAAGGTGAAGTCGTCCACCTCGTACAGGGCGCCGGTGCCACTGCCCTTGAAGACCAGGTAGAGCGTGGTCGTCCCGCGTGGTGCGCCCTTCAGGGACGTGCTGACGTCCTGGTAGGTCTCCCAGCCGCCCGTCACCGGTACGGTCGCGGTGCCGAGTACGCGTCCCTTGGGTGAGCCCGCGCGGATCTCGAGCTTGCCGCCCGTCCCGGCGGAGGCGACCCGTGCCGTGATCTTCTTGGCGTTGCTCAGGACGTAGGGCTCGAAGGAGATCCAGTCGCCGTTGTTGACGTCGCCGACGGTCTCGCCGCCGTGCGCGGTGGCACGTGTCTGCACCTTGGCTCCCGAGGCCTTCCCGAAGTGCTCGGCCTGGCGGTGCTTGGGCTGGACGACGGACTGGTCGTGGCTGGTGAGCGCCTCCTGGCCGCCGCCACCGCCGTCGGTGTACTCCGCGTCGAAGACGCCGAAGATGTTCGCGTCCTCGTCATGGCCGCCGTCGGCGCTTGTCTGGATGGTGCCGGTGCAGCCGTTCGCCGAGGTCACCGGGTGACCATGGCTGTCGTGGCCGAGGACGAAGGTGACCTTGACCTTGGCGCAGTCGATGGTCCCGTCCTCCGGATCGGTGACCTTCACCTTGAACGGCACGGCGTCCCCGAAGCTGAACAGCTGCCCGTCCTTCGGGAGTTCCAGGGTCACCTTCGGCGCGGTGTTGCCCACCACGACCTGCACGCTCGCGCTGCCGCTCCGGCCGCTCGCGTCCTTCGCGGTCAGCGTCGCCGTGTACGTCCCGTTCTTCTTGTACGTGTGTGAGGGGCTCGCGGCCGTCGACGTACGCCCGTCGCCGAAGTCCCAGCTGTACGTGAGCGCGTCGCCGTCCTGGTCGCTCGTGCCCTCGGACGAGAACCGCACCTTCAGCGGCGCCTGACCGGACGTCACGGAAGCGGACGCCTGCGCCACCGGGGAGTGGCCGTCGGTCGCGTTCTCGATGCGGTACAGGGCGGAGTGCTCGTCGCCGCCGAACCAGGAGACGCCGTAGTCGAGGACGTACAGCGCGCCGTCCGGGCCGAACTCCATGTCCATGACCTGGGTGCCGGTCCACGGGATGTCGTTGATCGCCTGGACCGTGCCGTCGGCGTCCGAGGTGATGCGCTTGATCCAGCGGCGGCCGAACTCGCCCGCGAAGAAGTCACCGTCGTACGCCTCGGGGAACTTGACCGGCGAGTCGAGGTTCGGGTCGTAGTGGTAGACCGGGCCGCCCATCGGGGACTCCGAGCCGTCACCGAACTCGGGGACGGACGGGCCGTCGTACGGGATCCAGGCGGCCTGGGCCGGGGGAAGGTCGGTCAGGCCGGTGTTGTTCGGCGAGGTGTTCTTGGGGGCGGCGCAGTCGAATGCCGCACCGGAGGCGCCGGTTGCGAAGTCGTAGTCCACGTAGGCGTCGTTGTCACCGGTGCAGTACGGCCAGCCGAAGTTGCCGGGCTCGGTGATGCGGGCGAACTCGACCTGGCCCCCGGGGCCACGGGCGGGGTCGGCGGCTCCGGCGTCGGGGCCGTACTCACCCACGTACAGAATCCCCGTCTCCTTGTCGACGCTGAAGCGGAACGGGTTGCGCAGGCCCATCGCGTAGATCTCGGGCCGCGTCTTGTCCGTGCCGGGTGCGAAGAGGTTGCCGTCGGGGATGGCGTACGAGCCGTCGGCGTTGACCTTGATGCGCAGGATCTTGCCGCGCAGGTCGTTGGTGTTGCCGGCCGTGCGCTGGGCGTCGAAGGCCGGGTTGCGGTTGGACCGCTCGTCGATGGGGGTGAAGCCGTCCGACTGGAACGGGTTGGAGTCGTCACCGGTCGACAGGTACAGGTTCCCCGCCGCGTCGAAGTCGATGTCGCCGCCGACGTGGCAGCAGATGCCGCGCGTGGCCGGGACGTCGAGGATCTTCGTCTCGCTGGCCTTGTCGAGGGTGCCGTCCGTCTTCAGCACGAAGCGGGAGAGGCGGTTGACACCGTCGAAGGGGGCGAAGTCGGCGGCGGTGCCGGTCTCGGGGGCGTCGCCCGCCGGGGTGTTCAGCGGGGGCGCGTAGTAGAGGTAGATGAACCGGTTGTCGGCGAATCCCGGGTCGACGCCTACGCCTTGGAGGCCTTCCTCGTCGTGCGAGTAGACGTCGAGCTTGCCGGCGAGCTTGGTGGTGCCCGCCGCGTCGGTGAGGCGGAGTTCGCCGTCGCGGGAGGTGTGCAGGACCGAGCGGTCCGGGAGGACGGCGAGCGACATGGGCTCGCCGGTCTCCGGCTCGCCCTTGGCGAGCGTGACCTGCTGGAAGTCCTCGGCGGCCACCGAGGGTTCGGCGCTGGCGGGGGGCGCTACGAGGGTGAGGGACGCGCCCGCCAGCAGCGTCCCGCTGAGCAGGGCGACGGCCTTACGGAAGGACAGGCGGCGTCGTCTGTGGGTCTCGTTTCTGTCGGTGCTGGTGGTGCGGTCGTTCGCGTGCACGGGTGCCTCCAGAATGGGGCTGGTTGTCCATGCGGGTGCCTTGCGCCGGGGTGCGCCGTCACCCCGGAGAAGTGAACTGCTCAGTTGCCGAAGGCCGCGTCGAAGGAGGCCGACGGCGGCTCGAAGTCGTAGGTCTTGAGGCGGGTCAGGGCCTCGGGTGCGCCCTGCAGCCGGTCCATGCCGGCGTCCTCCCACTCCACGGAGATGGGGCCCTGGTAGTCGATGGAGTGCAGCATGCGGAAGACGTCCTCCCAGGGGACGTCGCCGTGGCCCGCCGACACGAAGTCCCAGCCGCGGCGCGGGTCGCCCCAGGGCAGATGCGAGCCGAGGCGGCCATTGCGGCCGTCGAGCCGCTTGCGGGCTTCCTTGCAGTCGACGTGGTAGATGCGGTCGCGGAAGTCCCAGAGGAAGCCGACCGGGTCGAGGTCCTGCCACACGAAGTGGGAGGGGTCGAAGTTCAGGCCGAACGCGGGCCGGTGGTCAACCGCCTCCAGCGCGCGGTGAGTTGTCCAGTAGTCGTACGCGATCTCGCTCGGGTGGACCTCGTGGGCGAACCGCACGCCCTCGGCGTCGAAGACGTCGAGGATCGGGTTCCAGCGGTCGGCGAAGTCCTGGTAGCCGCGGTCGATCATCGACTCGGGGGCCGGCGGGAACATCGCGACCAGGTGCCAGATCGCGGAGCCGGTGAAGCCGATGACGGTGTCGACACCGAAGGCGGACGCCGCACGCGCGGTGTCCTTCATACGGTCCGCAGCGCGCCGCCGCACCCCCTCCGGGTCTCCGTCGGCCCAGATCTCGCCCGGCAGGATCGCCTGGTGGCGCTCGTCGATGATGGCGTCGCAGACGGCCTGGCCGACGAGGTGGTTGGAGATCGCCCAGCACTTGAGGCCGTACTTGTCGAGCAGCGCGTGCCGGGACTGGAGGTACGACGGGTCAGCGAGGGCCTTGTCGACCTCGAAGTGGTCGCCCCAGCAGGCGAGTTCGAGTCCGTCGTAGCCGAAGTCGCGGGCGAGGACACAGACCTCTTCGAGGGGGAGGTCGGCCCACTGGCCGGTGAACAGCGTGAAGTTCCGCGGCATGGATCAAGGCCTCCTCAGACGGCGATGGGTGTGTAGACGGCGTTCTTCTCGGCGCTCTCCTCGACTGCCGCCAGGACGCGCTGCACCTGGAGGCCGTCCGCGAAGGACGGTTCCGGCGCGCGGCCCTCGGCGATGGCGTGGACGAGGTCGCGGGCCTGGTGGACGAAGGTGTGCTCGTAGCCGAGGCCGTGGCCGGGCGGCCACCAGGCCTCCAGGTAGGGGTGGTCGGGTTCGGTGACGAGGATGCGGCGGAAGCCGGCGTGCGTGCCGGGCTCCGTGCCGTTGTGGTACTCGAGCTCGTTGAGCCGCTCCAGGTCGAAGGCCAACGAGCCGTGCTCGCCGTTGAGTTCGATGCGCAGGGCGTTCTTGCGGCCGGTGGCGTACCGGGTCGCTTCGAAGGAGGCGAGGGCGCCGGAGGGGAAGCGGCCGGTGAACAGGGCGGCGTCGTCGACGGTGACCGGGCCGGTGCCCTCGGCCGACACGGCGGACAGGCCCTTCACGGCCCCGCCCGGCAGCGGGCGTTCCCGCACGAACGTCTCCGTGAGCGCGGACACCCCGGCCAGCTGCTCCCCCGTCAGATACTGCGCGAGGTCGACGATGTGGGCGCCCAGGTCGCCGAGGGCGCCGGAGCCGGCCAGCTCCTTGCGCAGCCGCCAGGTGAGCGGGAACTCCGGGTCGACGAGCCAGTCCTGAAGGTATGTCACCCTGACGTGGCGCAGGCTGCCGAGCTTGCCGTCGGCGACCATCTGCCGGGCGAGTGCCGTGGCGGGCACCCGGCGGTAGTTGAAGCCGACCATCGCCAACTGGCCACGGCCCGCTGCCTCCTGAGCGGCCGCCGTCATGGCTTCCGCTTCCTCAACGGTGTTCGCGAGGGGCTTCTCGCACAGGACGTGCTTGCCGGCGGCCAGCGCGGCGAGGGCGATCTCGGCGTGGCTGTCGCCCGGGGTGCAGATGTCGACGAGGTCGATGTCCTCCCGTTCGATCAGGGCGCGCCAGTCGGTCTCGGCCGACGCCCAGCCGTGCCGGTCGGCCGCGGCGCGTACGGCGGCCGAGTCCCGTCCGCAGATCGCGGTCAGCGCCGGGCGCAGGGGAAGATCGAAGACCCGGCCCGCGGTCCGCCAGCCCTGGGAGTGGGCGGCGCCCATGAAGGCGTACCCGACCATGCCGACACGCAGCGGCGGCTTGTCGGGCCCGGCTCCCCCGGCTCCCTCTGCTCCCTCGGGCGGGTTCGGCTGTCCCATGGAGTGGTCCTCCTCGTCGTCGTGGCGCGGTGGGGGGTGTCAGGGGGTGTCTTATGGATCCGGCCGGGGTCGCGGGGTCTGGCACGCACATCTGCCGCGTTGTCGTCGGTCGCCGACTCCCCCACGCTCGAATGCGCTCGCGCGACCCCGCTCAGCTCGGCCAAAACGCACCCTCTCTTGAGCCGGCCTGATCCATAAGGCACCCCCTGGGTCCGGCCCGGTGCGCGCCGGACCCGGGTGCGCTGGGCGCGCTTACTTGAAGCCGGTGGGCATGTACTGGTCGACGTTGGTTTTGTCGACGACGGCCGAGTACAGGGTCAGCGAGGCCGGGATCTCGAACTCGGCGAGGCCGCCGATGCCCTTGCTCTGGCCGAGCGCGCGGGCGAGGTCGATCGCGGACGCGGCCATCGTCGGCGGGTAGAGGACGGTCGCCTTCAGCACGCCGTCGTCCTGCTTGATGGCCTGGAAGGCGGAGAGCGCTCCCGCCCCGCCGACCATCAGGAAGTCGTCCCGTCCGGCCTGCTCGATGGCGCGCAGCGCGCCCACGCCCTGGTCGTCGTCGTGGTTCCACAGGGCGTCGAACTTCGACTGGGCCTGGAGGAGCTGGGCCATCTTGGCCTGCCCGGACTCCACCGTGAACTCGGCCGCCTGACGGGCCACCTTCTTGACGTTGGGGTAGTTCTTCAGCGCGTCGTCGAAGCCCTGCGTGCGCTGCTGGGTCAGCTCCAGGTTGTCCAGCCCGGCCAGCTCGATGACGCGGGCGCCCGACTTCCCCTTGAGCTTCTCGCCGATGTAGTGGCCGGCGTTCAGGCCCATGCCGTAGTTGTCGCCGCCGATCCAGCAGCGGTACGCCTGCGGGGTGTTGAAGATCCGGTCGAGGTTGACGACGGGAATGTTCGCGCGCATCGCCTGCAACCCGACCTGGGTGAGGGCCTTGCCGTCGGCGGGCAGGATCACCAGGACGTCGACCTTCTTGTTGATCAGGGTCTCGATCTGGCCGATCTGCGCGGCCGTGTCATTGGAGCCCTCGGTGATCTCCAGGGTGACATCGGAGTACTTCTTCGCCCGGCTCTTGGCGTTGTCGTTGATCGCGTTGAGCCAGCCGTGGTCGGCCTGCGGTCCGGCGAAGCCGATGGTGACCGGCTTGCCGGGCTTGTCGTCGGCGGCCGGCTGGTCGTTCGCGGCCGGCTCGTCGTTGCTCGACTCGTTACTCGTGCAACCTGCGAGGAGGGCTCCGGTGGATACGGCGGCGGCCCCGAAGAGCAGCCCTCTGCGACTGGTGAGATGTGACATATCACTGAACCCTTTCCTCAAGTCGTGCTCGCGGTACGGCGCTGGACCAGCACGGCGGCGACGATGATCGCGCCCTTGGCGATCTGCTGGACGTCGCTCTGCAGGTTGTTCAGGGCGAAGATGTTGGTGATCGTGGTGAAGATCAGAACGCCGAGCACCGAGCCGACGATGGTGCCGCGGCCCCCGCTCAGCAGCGTGCCGCCGATGATCGCGGCCGCGATGGCGTCGAGCTCGTACAGGTTGCCGTTGGTGTTCTGGCCCGAGCCGGACAGGACGATCAGCAGGAACGCGGCGATGCCGCAGCACAGTCCGGACAGCAGATACAGGTACAGCCGCTGGCGGCGTACGTCGATGCCGGCGAGCCGGGCGGCCTCCGCGTTGCCGCCGACGGCGACGGTGCGGCGGCCGAAGGTGGTGCGGTTCAGGATCAGCCAGCCGATGATCGTGACCACGGCGAAGACCATCACGAGCGGCGGGACGCCGAGGATGTACGCGTCGCGCTCGCCGAGGTCCAGGACGGACGGCACCGTGACGATCTGGGTCTTGCCGTCGGTGATCTGGAGGGCGAGCCCGCGCGCCGAGGCCAGCATGGCGAGGGTGGCGATGAACGGGACCATCCCGCCGTACGCGATGAGCAGGCCGTTGACCAGGCCGCAGCCCACTCCGACGATCACCGCCGTGAAGAGGATGCCCGCGAAGCCGTACTCCTGGGTGGCGACGGTGGTCGCCCAGACCGAGGCGAGGGCGACGATCGCGCCGACGGAGAGATCGATGCCGCCGGAGGTGATGACGAAGGTCATCCCGACCGTGACGACGCCGATCACCGAGCCCTGGGTGAGGACGAGTTGGAGGTTGCGGATGTCGAGGAACTCGTCGGGCTTGGTGATACCGCCGATCAGGATCAGCGCGGCGAGCACGCCGAGCAGGGAGAGCGTGCGGACGTCGGAGCGGGCCAACATGCCCCGCCAGGCGGGGGGTTCGCCCACCGGGACCGTCTTGTCGGTGCCGCCCCGGGGCGGGGAGACGTGCTGCGTCATGACGCCGGACTTCCTTCCATGACGAGGTCGAGTACACGGTGTTCGTCGAGCTCACGGGCGGGCGCCTCGTGTACGACACGCCCCTCGCGCAACACCAGGACGCGGTCGGCGAGGCCCAGCACCTCGGGCACCTCGCTGGAGACCAGCAGCACGCCGAGCCCTTCGTCGGCGAGACGGCGGATCACCGCGTACAGCTCGGCGCGGGCGCCGACGTCGACGCCACGGGTCGGTTCGTCGAGCAGCAGCACCCGGCAGCCGCGCAGCAGCCAGCGGGCGAGGACCGCCTTCTGCTGGTTGCCGCCGGACAGGGTGCGCACCGGCACCGAGGGGTTGTCGGGGCGCAGCGACAACTCGCGTGTCGCGGCCCGCGCCGCGCTCAGCTCGGCGCCCCGGTCCATCCAGCCGCCGCGTGAGAAGCGGGACATGGAGGAGACCGACACATTGCGGGTGACGGACTCCAGCATCAGCAGCGCCTGCGCCTTGCGCTCCTCGGGCGCGAGGCCGAGCCCGGCACGGACGGCGGCCCGCACACTGCCCGGCCTGAGCGCCTGCCCGTCGACCCGGACTTGACCGGAGGTGGGTTTGCGGGCGCCGTAGATCGTCTCCAGGATCTCGGAGCGGCCGGAGCCGACCAGACCCGCCAGACCGACGATCTCTCCGGGGTACACGGTCAGGTCGAGGCGCTCGAACTCGCCTTCCCTGGCCAGCCCTTGCACCTCCAGCAGGGGACTCCCCGACGCGTCGTGCACAGGCCGGTCGGGGAAGACGTACTCGACGTTCCGCCCGGTCATCAGCGCCACGACGTCACGTGTCGGCGTGGACTTCGCGGGCAGCCCGACCGCCACCGCCCGCCCGTCCTTCAGCACGGTCACCCGGTCGCCGATGCGGCGGATCTCCTCCAGACGGTGCGAGATGTAGACGACGGCCACCCCGTCGGCGGTCAGATCCCCCACGATCCGGAAGAGGTTGTCGACCTCGTCGGGGTCGAGCGCCGCGGACGGTTCGTCCATCACGATGAGCCGTACGTCGTGGGAGAGCGCCCGCGCCATCGACACGATCTGCTGCTGGGCCGCCGACAACTCCCCGACCAGCCGAGCCGGATCGATCTCCGGGTGCCCGAGCCGCCGTAGCAGCGCGGCCGTCGACTCGCGTGCGGTCTTGCGTCGTACGACGAAACCGGCGGCCGTGGGTTCATGGCCCAGGTGGACGTTCTCGGCCACCGACAGGTGCTCCACCAGGTCGAGTTCCTGGTAGATGGTGGCGATGCCGAGGCGCATGGCGGCGATGGGCGAGCGGAGCGTGACCGGTTCGCCGCGCCAGTGGATGGTGCCGGTGTCCGGCTGGTGGGCGCCGGCCAGGACCTTGATCAGCGTGGACTTCCCGGCCCCGTTCTGGCCGAGCAGGCAGTGCACTTCACCGGCCTGGACGTCGAGGTCGACGCCGTCCAGGGCCCGGACTCCGGGGAACGACTTGGTGATGCCGGACATGCTGAGCAGCGGAGATTCTGGTGCCATGTGGCTTCCCCTTGGCGGGCGTGCGGGCCGGTTGCAGGGCGCGTGCGGGCATGCGTGTTCAGGGCAGGGCAAATCAGGGGCGCTGTGCTTGAGGTGCCTGACGAACGTGCTGTTTACGCGGGTGAGAACAGGTGGTCGCTGATGAGCCGGGCCGCGCCGATGACTCCGGCGGTGGGGCCCAACTCCCCTAGAACGATGGGCAGGTTGCCGGTCGCCAGAGGCAGCGACTGGCGGTAGACCTGGGTGCGGAGCGCGGCGAGCAGGGTGTGGCCGAGGCCGGTCACTCCACCGCCGATCACCAGCAGGCCGGGGTTGAAGAAGGAGACGAGTCCGGCGATGACCTGGCCGACGCGGTTGCCGCCCTCGCGGATCAGGTCGAGCGAGGTGGCGTCACCCGCGGCAGCGGCGGCGGCGACGTCCACGGCGGTCAGGGTGCCGTTCGCCTCGAGACGCGCGGCGAGTTCCGCCGACCGGCCCTGCTGGGCCGCCTCCACGGCGTCCCGGGCCAGCGCGGCCCCACTGAAGTGGGCTTCCAGGCAGCCCCGGTTGCCGCAGGCGCAGGGTCGGCCGTCGGGCACGGCCTGGATGTGCCCGATGTCGCCCGCGCTGCCGGTCGTACCTCGGTAGACGGTGCCGCCGACGACGATGCCGCAGCCGATACCGGTACCGATCTTGACGCAGAGGAAGTCGGCCACGGTCCGGGCGACGCCGGCGTGCTGCTCCCCCATCGCCATCAGGTTCACGTCGTTGTCGACCATGACCGGGCAGCCGAGTTCCTGGCTGAGCGCCTCCCGTACCGGGAAGCCGTCCCAGCCCGGCATGATCGGCGGAGCCACCGGCACACCCTCGGGGTAGCGGACCGGCCCCGGGACGCCGATGCCGGCGCCGTCGAAGCCCTCCGCGAGTCCCGTGGCCCTCAACTTCGCGGCCATGGCGAGAACTTGCTCGAAGACCGCGACCGGGCCCTCGCGTACGTCCATGGGCTGGTTGAGATGGCCGAGGATCTCCAGCTCGGCGTTGGTGACGGCGACGTCGACCGAGGTCGCGCCGATGTCGACGCCGAGGAACCGCAGTCCCGGGTTCAGGCGGACGTTGTGGGAGCGGCGGCCGCCGCGCGAGGCGGCGAGTCCGTCGGCCACGACGAGGCCGGTCTCCAGGAGCCGGTCCACCTCCACGGCCAGCTTGGACCGTGATAGATCGACCTGATCGCCCAGCTGCGCCCGTGAGTTGGGGCCGCCGTCCCTGAGCAGCAGAAGCAGACGGGCCTGATGGGCGTTCGCGGGTCGTGCCGTCATGCGTCTCACGAGCCCCTCCCCGCCTCAATCGGCCACCAGTTGCCGGGCTTTCGAGGGGAACGTAGCAGCGGTCGCCGACGCTGGGAAGAAGTTGGGCAGAGATTGCTGCCGACTTTCTCCACTCACAGGACAAAGGTCGGCGTGAGGAGTCCCCATCGGAGCGAACGGCAGCTACATGCTCAGGACTTCGCCCGTGCGTGATACGACCGCCGCGTGTGCTCGGTGTGGTCCCGCATCAGCTGCGTGGCGCGCTCCTCGTCCCGCTCCGAGATCGCGGCGATCAGCTCGCGGTGCTCGATCCAGGACTGCCGGCCGCGCTGGCGGGCGATCGGCGTGTAGTACCAGCGGACGCGGCGGTCGACCTGGGCGGCGAGTTCGGCGAGGACCGCGTTGCCGGCCAGCTCCATGACCTTGGCGTGGAAGCGGGCGTTCATGGCGACAGCCCCGTCCACGTCGTCGGCGGCGACGGCCTTCTCGCCCTCCGCGCACAGCTCTTCCAGCGTGGTGATGCCGGCGCTGCCCGCGTTGGCGGCGGCGAGCCGGGCGGCCTCGGCCTCCAGGAGCGTGCGGACGGTGAGGAGCTGGTCGGCCTCCTCCTCGGTCGGCTCATGCACGAAGGCGCCCTGGGCGGGCCGCAGATCGACCCAGCCCTCGGTGTTGAGCCGCTGCAGCGCCTCGCGCACCGGCTGGCGCGACACGCCGAGATGGCCTGCGAGTTCGCTCTCGACCAGATGCTGGCCGGGCTGGAGGGCGCGGGTGGTGATGAGTTCGAGCAGTGCCTCATAGACACGGTCGCGCAGCGGTCCGGGTCGTTCGAGCTTGGGTACAGCTCCCTGCGGCAGTCCTGTCGACAACATCGCGGTCCCCCTCCTCGGCAGGGCCGTGCACAGCAGCCGTAGCGTGAGTATGAATTGTCTTTCGTCTACAGTCTACGGCGCACCGAGGCCAAGGGAACGCGGAGTCGACCTCGTCACACCCGGAGTCACGGGCACCGGACGACCTGTCCGGCGTACGAGAGATTGCCGCCGAAGCCGAAGAGCAGGACCGGGTCGCCGGTGGTGATCGCGCCCTGTTCGACGAGCTTGGAGAGGGCCAGGGGGATGCTGGCGGCGGAGGTGTTGCCGGACTCGGCGACATCGCGGGCGACGACCGCGTTGACCGCGCCGATCTTCTCGGCGAGCGGTTCGATGATGCGCAGGTTGGCCTGGTGGAGGACGACCGCGGCGAGGTCCTCGGGCGCGAGCCCGGCCTTCTCGCAGGCCTTGCGGGCGATCGGCGGCAGCTGTGTGGTGGCCCAGCGGTAGACGCTCTGCCCCTCCTGCGCGAACCGCGCCGGGGTGCCCTCGATCCGTACGGCGTGCCCCATCTCCGGCACCGAGCCCCACAGCACCGGCCCGATCCCGGGCTCGTCCGCGGCCTCGACGACGGCGGCCCCCGCCCCGTCGCCGACGAGGACGCAGGTGGTCCGGTCGGTCCAGTCGGTGACGTCGGACATCTTGTCGGCGCCGATGACCAGGGCGCGTACGGCCGCTCCCGCCCGTACGGCGTGGTCCGCCGTGGCCAGCGCGTGGGTGAAGCCCGCGCAGACGACGTTGATGTCCATGGCGGCGGGCGACGGGATGCCGAGCCGGGCCGCGACCCGGGCGGCCATGTTCGGGGAGCGGTCGACGGCCGTCGACGTGGCGACCAGCACCAGGTCGATGTCGGCGGGCGCCAGGCCCGCCGCCGCGAGCGCCTTGGCGGCGGCGTGCGCGGCGAGCTCGTCCACCGGCTCGTCGGGCCCGGCGATGTGGCGTGTCCGGATGCCCACCCGGCTCGTGATCCACTCGTCGCTGGTGTCGACCAAGCCCGCCAGGTCCTCGTTGGTGAGTACCCTGGCGGGCTGGTAATGGCCGACGGCGGCGATCCGCGAGCCGTTCATGGGTGGTCCCCCTCGGTGCTTCGGTTACGGGATCCACCAGTCTGATCAGTGACTCACCGGTACGGCGGCAGGTGAAGCCACAGGAAACGAGAGCCCTGGTTGTCGGCTTCCGTCAGGTTCCCGGACGTCCGAACACTTCCCGAACAGTCACCCGGTGAACAGCTGCGTCGCCTTCCGCACGAGTTCGTACAGCCCGTAGGCGAGCGGCGCCCCCACCCACACCCAGGCGAAGGCGATCAGCGGGCGCCGGTCAGGCGGACTCTGGCTGCTGTCGTTCGACATCGACGGCCTCCTGACTGATGGGTTCGGGGATGTGATGGCGGGGGTGGACGGGCCGGACGAGTTCGTTGGCGATGAAGCCGACGACGAGCAGCCCGATCATGATGACGAAGGACAGCCCGTACAGGGACGAGCCGTGCTTGCCGGCCTCCTCCTGCCGGTCGGCGATCCAGTTCACGATCAGCGGCCCGAGCACGCCGGCCAGCGACCAGGCGGTCAGCAGCCGCCCGTGGATGGCGCCGACCTGGTACGCGCCGAAGAGGTCCTTCAGATAGGCGGGGATGGTCGCGAAGCCGCCGCCGTAGAAGGAGAGGATCACCAGCGCGCTCAGGATGAACAACGGCTTGGAGGAGTCGCCGAACAGTGCGAGGGACGCGTACATCAGCGCGCCGACGCCCAGATAGACGCGGTAGATGTTCCTGCGTCCGATCAGGTCGGAGGTGGACGACCAGCCGATGCGGCCCGCCATGTTGGCCGCCGACAGCAGCGCCACGAAGCCCGCGGCGGCCGTCGCCGAGACCGGCGTCGAGGTGTCCGCGAAGAAGTCCGTGATCATCGGGGCGGCCTTCTCCAGGATGCCGATGCCCGCGGTCACGTTCATGCAGAGCACCACCCACAGACACCAGAACTGCGGGGTGCGGATGGCGCTGTTGGCGGAGACCTGCGGTCCCTGGAAGGCGCTCGGCGCACCCTCGACCGGCTTCTCGGTGCGCGGCACTCGCACCAGCAGCACGCCCAGCAGCATGAACACGGCATACGACAGTCCGTGCACCAGGAACGCCAGGGCGATCCCGGAGCTGTCGCTGCCGAACGACTCCAGCATCTGCGCCGACCACGGCGAGGCGATCAGCGCGCCGCCGCCGAAGCCCATGATGGCGATGCCGGTGGCCATACCCGGCCGGTCGGGGAACCACTTGATCAGCGTCGACACGGGCGAGATGTAGCCGATGCCGAGGCCGATCCCGCCGACGAAGCCATAGCCGAAGACGATCAGCCAGTACTGCTCGGTGGCCGCGCCGAGCGCGGAGAGCAGGAAGCCGGACGAGAAGCACACCAGCGCCACGGTCATCGCCCAGCGCGGTCCGTTGCGCTCCACGAGCGTGCCGCCGAACGCGGCCGACAGACCGAGCATCACGATGCCGAGCTGGAAGGGCAGCGCGCTCTGGGTGCCGCTGAGACCGAGCGCGGATTCGAGCGGCGGCTTGAACACGCTCCAGGCGTAGGCCTGGCCGATGGAGAGATGGACCGAGAGCGCGGCTGGGGGAACGAGCCAGCGGCTCCAGCCCGCGGGGGCGACTGGTGGACTCATGATCCCGAACGGTAAGAAGAAGACGGGTGGTTGAAAAGGCGGCGCGTCGACCGTATGCGGTGAGCGGTATCCAGCGCGCGATGAACGGTCACCGATCAACGGTCGCGGGGTGGCCGGTTCTGGTTCTTGTGCGAACCCTTGCTGCCCCAAGTTCCATACTGTAGACAATATTCCGTCGACAGAGTTTCGGCAGTTCCTCGGTACCCTCGACCGAACGGAGCTCCCCCGTATGAAAGTCGCAGTCCTCGGCGCCGGTGCGATCGGCGCCTATGTCGGTGCCGCGCTCCACCGCGCCGGCGCCGATGTGCACCTCGTCGCCCGTGGACCGCATCTCGCGGCCATGAGGCGGCACGGGGTGCGGGTGCTCAGTCCGCGCGGCGACTTCACCGCCCGCGCCCACGCCACCGACGACCCGGCCGAGATCGGCCCGGCCGACTTCGTCTTCCTGGGCCTGAAGGCCAACTCGTACGCGGCGTGCGGGCCGCTGATCGAGCCTCTGCTGCACGACACCACGGCGGTCGTGGCCGCCCAGAACGGCATCCCCTGGTGGTACTTCCACCGGCACGGCGGCCCCTACGACGGCCACCGCGTCGAGAGCGTGGACCCGGACGGCGCGGTCAGTGCGGTGCTCGCGCCCGAACGGGCCGTCGGCTGCGTCGTGTACGCGGCCACAGAACTGGCGGAACCAGGAGTCGTACGACATCTCGAAGGCACCCGGTTCTCCATCGGCGAGCCCGACCGCAGCGTGTCCACGCGGTGTCTCGCGCTCAGCGAGGCCATGCAGGCCGGCGGGCTCAAGTGCCCCGTCGAGCCGGACCTGCGCAACGACATCTGGCTCAAGCTACTCGGCAACATCTCCTTCAACCCGATCAGCGCGCTGGCCCGCGCCACCATGCGGCAGATGTGCCTGCACGGCGGCACCCGCAAGGTCATCGAGATCATGATGACCGAGACGCTGTCCGTCGCCGAGGCCCTCGGCTGCGAGGTCGGCGTCTCCATCGAGCGCCGTCTCGCCGGCGCCGAGCGCGTGGGCGACCACCGCACCTCCACGCTCCAGGACCTGGAGCGCGGCAAGCCGCTCGAACTCGACGTACTGCTCGCGGCGGTCGTCGAGCTGGCGGAGATCACCGGCGTTCAGGTGCCCACCCTGCGCACCGTGCACGCCATATCGGACCTGCTCGCGCTGAGGAGCGCCGCATGAAAAGCACGAGGAAGCGCGAACCGAAGACCTACACCCGGCTCACCCACCCCCTGGTACGGGATTCCCGCAACGAGCCTTTTCGCCGGGCGAGTTGGGACGAGGCACTGGACCGTGCCGCCCGCGGTCTGCAAGCCGCCCACGGCGCGTTCGGCATGTTCTCCTGCGCCCGCGCGACCAACGAAATGAACTACGTGGCGCAGAAGTTCGCCCGCGTCGTCATGGGCACCAACAACGTCGACTCCTGCAACCGCACCTGCCACGCCCCGAGCGTCGCGGGCCTGTCGGCCGCCTTCGGCTCCGGCGGCGGGACGTCGTCGTACGAGGAGATCGAGCACACGGACGTCATCGTGATGTGGGGCTCCAACGCCCGCTTCGCGCATCCGATCTTCTTCCAGCACGTGCTGAAGGGGATCCGGGGCGGCGCCCGGATGTACGCCGTCGACCCACGCCGTACGTCGACGGCCGAGTGGGCGGAGAGCTGGCTCGGCCTGAACGTCGGCACGGACATCCCGATGGCGCATGCGATCGGCCGCGAGATCATCCACGCGGGGCTGGCCAACGAGGCGTTCATCGAGCGGGCGACGAGCGGCTTCGAGGAGTACAAGAAGCTGGTCGAGCCCTGGACGCTGTCGCTCGCCGAGAAGGTGACGGGCGTACCGGCCGCCGCCATACGGGAGTTGGCGCACGCCTACGCCCGCGCCGAGCGCGCCCAGCTGTGCTGGACCCTCGGCATCACCGAGCACCACAACGGCACCGACAACGTCCGGGCGCTGATCAACCTGTCGCTGCTGACGGGCCATGTGGGCCGCTACGGCAGCGGGCTGCAGCCTCTGCGCGGCCAGAACAACGTCCAGGGCGGCGGCGACATGGGCGCCATCCCCAACCGCCTCCCCGGCTTCCAGGACATCCTCGACGCGGACACCCGGCTGAAATTTGAGTCGGCCTGGGACGCGGTGATCCAGCCGCACTACGGGATGAACCTGACCGAGATGTTCGAGGCGATGGAGGAGGGCACGCTCAAGGCCGTCTACTGCATCGGCGAGAACCCGGCGCAGTCGGAGGCGGACAGCGAGCAGGCGGTACGGCGTATGCAGGCGCTGGACTTCCTGGTCGTGCAGGACATCTTCCTGACGAAGACGGCCGAGCTGGCGGACGTGGTACTGCCCGCGACCGCCGGGTGGGCCGAGACCGACGGCACAACCACCAACAGCGAACGCCGAGTTCAGCGCGTCCGGCGTGCGGTCACGCCGCCCGGCGAGGCCCGCGAGGACATCGACATCATCTGCGAGCTTGCGGCACGCCTCGGCCACGACTGGAAGTACGCCGACTCCGAGGCCGTCTGGAACGAGCTCAGGTCGGTCTCGCCGGACCACTACGGGATGACGTACGACCGCCTGGAGGAACACCAGGGCATCCAGTGGCCGTGCCCGAGCACCGAGCAGCTCGAACCGACTTATCTGCACGGCCGGTTGTGGGATGCCGACCCGGCGCAGCGGGGCATGCCGGCGCCCTTCGGGCTGGTCCAGCACGATCCGCCGGTCGACCTCACCGACGACCAGTTCCCGATCCGGCTGACGACCGGGCGGCGGCTCGACTCCTACAACACCGGTGTGCAGAGTGGGAGTTTCGCCTCGCCGCTGCGGCGCGGGGAGTACATCGAGCTGTGCCCGGAGGACGCCGAGCGGTACGGGGTCGTGGTCGGCGAGGAGGTCCAGGTGACCTCGCGGCGCGGGGCGGTGGTCGCGCCGGTGTGGGTCGATCCGGCGCTCCGTCCCGGTCTGGCGTTCATGACCATGCACTTTCCCGACGAGGTGGACACCAACCAGCTGACGATCGAGGCGAACTGCCCGATCGCGGGGACGGCGGAGTTCAAGGCGTCGGCGATCCGGATCGAGAAGCTCCCCGTCGCGACCATCGTGAGGTGACGTAAGTGGACCTGCACTTCGGCGACAGCAAACCGACGGACGACGAACGGGCGGCCGTCGACGCCCTGTTGGGCCCGCCCGAGTCCTCCTGGGAGGGCGCCGACCGCTCCGACGCCGACCTGCGCTGGGCGCGCGGCGGACGCGAGGCCCGGGACCGCCGCGATCTGCTGTTGCCGGGGCTGCACGCCATCAACGACCGGGTGGGATGGATCAGTGACGGCGCCCTGGACTACCTGTGCCGACGGCTGACGGTGCCGCCGGCGGAGGCGTACGGGGTCGCCACCTTCTACGCGATGTTCTCCGTGAAGCCGCGTCCGGCGACGGTGCTGCACGTCTGCACCGACCTGGCGTGCGCGGCGGCCGGGGCGTCCGAGCTGTGCGCCGGGATCGAGGCAGCGCTCGGTCCCGGGGTCCAGGTGGAGCGGAGCCCCTGCCTGGGTCTGTGCGAGCGGGCTCCGGCCGCGCTGGCGATCAGGGCCGGGGATCCGGTGCGTACGGCGGTGTCGGCGCCGGCGACCGTCCGCGAGGCGGTCCTCGCCGCGACCGCGCCGGACTCGGCGCCCGAGGAGCCGCCGGCGGCGCTCGCGGTGCCCCAGGCGGGCTCGGGCGACCTGATCCTCCTCAGCCGCGTCGGCGTGGTCGACCCGGCGTCGCTCGACGACTACCGCGCCCACGGCGGGTACACCGCCCTGCGCCGCGCCTTCGAGCTGGGCCCCGCGGGCGTCATCCGTGAGGTCACCGACTCGGGCCTGGTCGGGCGTGGCGGCGCCGCCTTCCCCACCGGCCGCAAGTGGCAGGCCACGGCGTCCCAGCCCGACCATCCGCACTACGTGGTGTGCAACGCGGACGAGTCCGAGCCGGGCACCTTCAAGGACCGCGTGATCATGGAGGGTGACCCGTACGCGCTGATCGAGTCGATGACGATTGCGGCGTACGCGACGGGCGCGCACCAGGGCTATCTGTATCTGCGCGGCGAGTATCCGCGGGCGCTGCGGCGTCTGGAGCACGCACTGGTGCAGGCACGCGCGCGTGGACTGCTCGGCGACGACGTCCTCGGCCAGGGGTACGCCTTCGACATCGAGATCCGCAGGGGCGCGGGCGCGTATATCTGCGGTGAGGAGACGGCCCTGTTCAACTCCATCGAGGGCTACCGCGGCGAGCCGCGCTCCAAGCCGCCGTTCCCGGTGGAGAAGGGCCTGTTCGGCAAGCCCACGGTCGAGAACAACGTGGAGACGCTGGTCAACGTACTGCCGATCCTGACGATGGGCGCGCCCGCGTACGCGGCGATCGGGACGGCCAGGTCCACCGGGCCCAAGCTGTTCTGTGTGTCGGGGACCGTGGACCGGCCCGGGATCTACGAGTTGCCGTTCGGCGCGACGCTGGGTGAGCTGCTGGAGCTGGCCGGGGTGCGGGACGGGTTGCGGGCCGTGCTGCTCGGCGGGGCGGCGGGCGGCTTCGTACGGGCCGACGAGATGGACATCCCGCTCACCTTCGAAGGCACCCGGGAGGCGGGGACGACGCTCGGCTCGGGCGTGGTGATGACCTTCGACGACACGGTTCCGCTGCCGCGGCTGCTGCTGCGGATCGCCGAGTTCTTTCGCGACGAGTCGTGCGGGCAGTGCGTGCCGTGCCGGGTCGGGACCGTGCGGCAGGAGGAGGCACTGCACCGGATCGCGGAGCGGACCGGTGCGGACGCCGCCGACGACATCGCCCTGCTCCGGGAGGTCGGCCGCGCCATGCGGGACGCCTCGATCTGCGGTCTCGGGCAGACCGCGTGGAACGCCGTGGAATCCGCCATCGACCGTCTGGGGGCATACGAATGACCGTGACACCGCTGGGGATCCCGCGCCGGCTGCTGGAGTTCACCCTCGACGGGGAGCCGGTGCGGGCGCCGGAGGGTTCGACGATCCTCGACGCCTGCCGGTCGGCGGGGAAGGACATCCCGACCCTGTGCGAGGGCGACACGCTCACGCCGAAGAACGCCTGCCGGGTGTGCGTCGTCGAGGTGGAGGGCGCGCGGACACTTGTGCCCGCGTGCTCGCGCAAGGCAGAGCCGGGCATGGAGGTGCGGACCGACACGGAGCGTGCGCGGCACAGTCGGAAGGTCGTGCTTGAGCTTCTCGCCTCGTCGGTCGATTTGTCGACCACGCCTCATGTCGCTGGGTGGATCAAGGAGTACGAGGCCAAGCCGGACCGCTTCGGGCCGGACGCGGCCCGGCTGAACGAGGAGCCCAAGGTCGACAACGATCTGTACGTGCGCGACTACGACAAGTGCATCCTCTGCTACAAGTGCGTCGACGCGTGCGGTGAGCAGTGGCAGAACACGTTCGCGATCTCGGTGGCGGGGCGGGGATTCGATGCGCGGATCGCGGTGGAGCACGACGCTCCGCTGACCGATTCGGCCTGCGTGTACTGCGGCAACTGCATCGAGGTGTGCCCGACCGGCGCGCTGTCGTTCAAGTCGGAGTTCGACATGCGAGCGGCGGGTACGTGGGACGAGTCGGCGCAGACGGAGACGACGACCGTGTGCGCGTACTGCGGAGTGGGCTGCAACCTGACTCTGCACGTGCAGGACAATGAGATCGTGAAGGTCACCTCACCGCACGACAATCCGGTGACCCACGGCAACCTCTGCATCAAGGGCCGTTTCGGCTACCAGCACGTACAGAACCGGGGCTGATCAGGACATGGGACGAGTCACGGAACGACGCAAGGTGATCCGGATCCGGGACGGGGCGGTCTCCTCCCGCCCGGACACGCTCGTCGCCGAGGAACCGCTGGAGATCCGGCTGAACGGCAAGGCGCTCGCGATCACCATGCGGACGCCAGGAGACGACTTCGCGCTCGCCGCCGGGTTCCTGGTGAGCGAGGGGGTGCTGGGCGCCGCCTCGGAACTGCGGAACATCGTGTACTGCGCGGGCGCCACGGTGGACGGGTCCAACACGTACAACGTGGTGGACGTGCAGACGGCGCCGGGCGTGGTGATCCCGGACATCACGCTGGAGCGGAACGTCTACACCACGTCGTCCTGCGGTCTGTGCGGCAAGGCCAGCCTGGACGCGGTCCGTACGACGGCTCGGTGGCCCATCGCCGACACTCCCCCGGTCCGGGTCGAACCCGAACTGCTGGCCGACCTCCCCGACCGGCTGCGCGCGGCCCAGAAGGTCTTCGACCGGACCGGGGGGCTGCACGCGGCAGCCCTGTTCACCGAGGACGGGGAGCTGCTGGACATACGGGAGGACGTCGGCCGGCACAACGCGGTGGACAAGCTCGTCGGCCGAGCCCTGCAGAACGGGAGCCTGCCGCTGTCCCGGACGATCCTGCTGGTGTCGGGGCGGGCGTCGTTCGAGCTCGCGCAGAAGGCGGTGATGGCCGGGATTCCGGTGCTCGCGGCCGTGTCGGCCCCGTCGTCCCTCGCGGTGGATCTGGCGGTCGAGACCGGGCTGACCCTGGTGGGCTTCCTGCGCGGCAGCTCCATGAACGTGTACGCGGGCGAGAACCGCATCGCCCTGCGGACCGCGGCCGCCCAGGGCTGACCGGCTCCCCGCGACACGGCGGCGGGGCCCCGACGGGCGGGGAGCGCCCCCTGCGCCTTTTAGGGGTCCCGCTGTTTTTGTTTTGTCGGTCGCCTTCCCCCGGGGCCGGCGTCTAGAGGCTGGCGACGCGCTGTGTTGGATGGCTCGGTCGCCTTCGGGGGCGCTATATGCCGGTGTCGAGAGACCGACCGTGCTCGGCGCTGCGCGCCTCCGCGCGCTCGGTCTCTCGACACCGGCGCGCCCCCAGCGGCTCCCACCCC